>CBFIBI010000055.1:0-14824 GCA_965660725.1 Opitutales bacterium | reverse complement strand
CAAAAATCTCTTTGACATTATCTACGATAGCGGAAGTGTCAGAAGAATCTATTAATTTCTCCTGAAAATCATCAAGTTTTGATTCGATGGATTCAATCTTTGCGTGTAATGTTTTCACAGAATCAATAGCTGAATCTTTCTCTGAAAATAAAGTGTCTAATTTTTCATTTATGACTAACGAGTTTTCGCTTTCAGATGATTCTGAATAGTTTTCATCAATCTTCTTTTTCAGATCTTGGATTTCATCAATAAGTGACAAAATGAATTTCTTATTTTCTTCTCTCTTTTCTTCGGATTCAGAAAACTTTGTTTCAATCGCGTCAATTTTTGAATGAAGGGATGTTAAATCGGGAGACTCTTCACTTTCTCTAATCTCTTTGAGTGCTCCTTTAACCATCATAATGTTAACTTTCAGATTTCGGAAGTTTTCTGAAATCTCAAAAGGAGTCATTTCATTACTCTCGGAATCATCACTTTCAACTGAGGGTTCTTCAATCTCTTCAGAATCTTCAAATTCTGAAAATTCTTCACTCTTTTGATCGTTACCTTCACTGTCACCTTTGTTATCAGTTTCTCCTTCGGACTCTTCAGATTCGTTAGTCATGGAGACGGGTGAAAAAACTGGAGGTGCGGTTGGTGCATCATTGGAAACTTTCTCCTCTTTAGCCTCCTCTTGTTCAGGTAAACTTTCACCTTCCTCTGCACTCTCTCCCAAGGACGGTGGAGGGGGTGGCAATCCTTCGCTTGATGGCGTTAAGGTTGGCGGAGCTGGAGGTATTTCATCTGAAACTGATTCTTCTGCTGCAGGACTCTCTTCTGCACTCTCTCCCAAGGATGGTGGAGGGGGTGGCAATCCTTCACTTGATGGTGCTAAGGTTGGCGGACCTGGAGGTATTTCATCTGAAGGTGATCCAATACTAACATCATCAGGTAAAGAAACGGCAGGCGCCTGTTGTGGACTTATTGTTGGTGCTTTTTTGAAAGGGGGTTGTGTAACAGGTTGTGCTTTGACACCACCTAATTTCATACTGGGCCTTGTATTCGACTTTTTACCTGACTTAGGGGTAAGCTTCAGTTTTGGTTTACCCATGGGCGGTCTTGTAATCCCAGGATCAGAATTGTTAGGGTCATTGTTAGAGGTATCTTGATTACTCATAAGGGGTATTGTTTAACACTATAAATTTTTTTTTGTTCATTTAAGTCAACTATTAATTTTTTTTTATTTAAAAAAGATGGTTGAAAGTTTTATTTAAACTCACCTCTTTTAAAAATAATTGAATTCTAAATTATATCTCCAAGAATAAAAGAAATCTTAGAAAATTATTTATCTACAGATTTAAAAGGGCATTATCGCAAAAGAAAAGATTTAAAAACTCATTAAAATAAAAACCTTTTAATTAGAACATTAATACCCCTTAAACTTCACAATTTTTAAAAATTAAAACTTAAGTTATTACTCGAGTGAACTTTGTAAAGCTTGTTTGTTGACGAACTCAAATATCTTCTGTATCAAGTATTGGCTTTGAAGTGGGTCGGTAGCTCAATCGGTAGAGCAGTGGCCTTTTAAGCCATTGGTTCCGGGTTCGAGTCCCGGCCGGCCTACCACTTTTATTTTTTTTTAAAGATTTCGTTAAAGAAAATTACCTGTTTGTCGAATATTTAAACAATTCGATATGATTTCCCCAGTTAACAATAATCTTACAGGTTTGGTTTTTGAATCCAACAGTGACAAAATTGACCTCGAACATTCTCTTGCCAAATTGTCATCCGGCAACAAACTTGTGCGAACTGGCGATGATACGGGTTCTTTTAGTCAGGCAAGTAAATTAGGATCTAAAAACAAGAGAGATTTAGTAAGCCTTCAGAATCTTCAAAATCTTCTTTCCTACTCTCAAACACAAGACGGTGCTCTTGAATCTGTTGGTAAAATTCTAAATCGAATGGGGGAAATTACAGTTCGTGCCTTAGATGTTATCTCAACCGATGCAGACCGAGAAAATTTCAATAAAGAATTTCTTGAATTAGCGAATCAACTCGACGAATTAAAAAAAGAAAACTTCAACGGCATAGACCTTTTTGGTGCTGGTGCTTTTAGCCAAGATAAAAAAGATTTTATTGAAAGTTTGAAGAATAACTGGCTCAAGGCTTCTGAAGACTTGATTACCCAAGAATATGGGTGGACACCAGCTCCAGCAGACAGTTGGAACCTCATTGTGAATGAAAACGACACGGGGGGATACGCCGCGTTTGTAACCACAGCACAATATGGAAATGGTACTGCTGATGTAATTGACATGCAATTCGATCTTCCAGATTTTGCAGCTCCACATACTCAACCAACTTCTACAGCCGATCGAACTGTTGCTCACGAGATGGTTCATCTGATGCAGGCTCAGAATTCCTACTATGGTGACATTACTGGTGACGGCTCAAGCAGAGGTACATGGTTTAAAGAAGGATTAGCCGAATTTATTCATGGTGCTGACAGCAGCGTAAATTCAATTCTAAATGGCAATGGTGATAATTTTTCGGCTTTGACCTCAGCGATTGGAACAGGGAACGAAAGTTGGGTATCTGGAGAGCAATACGCAACCGGCTATCTTGCAGTCAAATATTTGCATGATAGAATAGTTGCAAGCGGGCAGTCCGGCGGAGTTAAACATATGACTACATGGATGAAAACCCAGTTCGACACAACCCAGGGAGCGTCCAGCAGTGGAATTAATAATTACTTTCAGACTTTTAATATTACGAAGGCTTCCGGTGGTAACTTTACCAATAATAATGATTTTATAAGCAATTATAAAGGAGCAGACGGACAGAACTTCATATCAAACTTGCGAGCTAACGGAGATTTTACAAACGCTGACACAGGTTCCATTCGAGGCAGCGACGAAGGTGGAGCAACTGCCCTAGGTGCACAAGCAGTTATTCCAGATAGTACAGGTAACCCTGCCACGGGCTTTGTGGAGGAAGAAGATAATTCATCCTTAGCAGCAACGATTGATGGCACTGGCTTAACTTATGATTTAAAAAGTGTAAATACCGTTGTTGTCCAATCGGATACCTATAATTTAGAATCAATCACAAATGCCAAGAATACATTAAATCAAATAACTTCTTGGTTGGAAAACCTAGCAGGCGAAAGATCAAATGTGGGAGCAAACCTGAGCCGATTAGAAAAAGAAATTCAAAATTTGAATGGTAAAATTACTACTGGGGAAATGGCTGTAAGTCGAATTCAGGATACTGATGTAGCAAGCGAAAGCACAAAGTTTGCATCCAGTCAGGTTCGTATGCAGGCCAGTATTGCCATTCTTGCCCAGGCTAAAAATTTAAATGTTGGTATTCCAGATTTGATTAGAGGCATAATGATTGGTCAATCCTGAATAGGGTTACTAACTAATCATTTTATTTAAGCCTTGAAAATCAACCTTTCCAGTTGGTAGAATTGGAATTTCACTTATTTCAATAAATCTTTTAGGTATCCACAAATTAGGTAGCCCAGATTCGGTTAGCTTCTTACGCAAATTAGGAAAATCGATTTTTTGTTCTACCACTAAAATTAATTGCTCCCCTTTGGTCTCGTCTGGTTTTCCTAGAATAACTAGCTGAATTTCATTATCCTGCTCATTCGATATTATTTTCCTAATTGCATCTTCAACGGTTACATGAGGAACCATTTCTCCACCAATTTTTGAAAATCTTGACAATCGACCCTCGATGAAAAGAAACCCGGCCTCATTTACATAACCCAAATCACCGGTAATGAACCAACCGTCATCAGTGATAACTTCTTTTGTTTTTTTGTCTTCATCAAGATAACCGTGAAAAATATTCGGACCTCGGAAACATAAGAGCCCTATTTCACCTTGAGGAAGATTCAATCGGGTATCCGGATTTATTGTTTTACATTCAATCCCTTTAAAAAGACGACCCACAGAATTAGGTAACCTCCCGGAACCTGGTAAATTAAAGCTTATCCCTGGAGATGTTTCTGTTAACCCGTAACCTTCCAAATAACAACAATTGGCAAAATCTTCCCATTTATTCTTAAATGACTCAGCACTTTTTTCTGCACCCGCAACCACATAACGAAGTGATTTAACATCTTCTTTTTTACCCTTTGAAAGAAATCCTCTAAGAAATGTAGGAGTTCCCAACAAGAAAGTTATCTTTTCTCGTCGAATAGCCTGCAGACCCAACTTTACATCTAAAGGAGAGGGAACGGATACAAATGAAACTCCGTGAAGCAAAGGAAAACAAGTTGCCACAGTGAAGCCAAAGCTGTGAAACAAAGGGAGGTTAGCAAGTAATTTTGCATTACTGTCAAAGAGATCTAATTCCTTAATCTGTTCGCAGTTAGAGATAATATTTTCATGGGTAAGAATTACTCCCTTGGGTTCACCTGAGCTTCCACTAGTAAATAAAAGAACCGCTTCTTTTTGAGAAGCAAACTTTGGGATTTGTAGAAACAACCGACTCAAAGAAAATGGAAATGATAGCAAAATGACTTCTAAAAATAATCGATAAGGAGCTTCGGCTAATTTTTTAAACCAAGAGGAAACCTCAACAATTTCTTGAGTCCATGGAAAATCAGGGAATTTATCCATCATTTTTTCCGCAGTAATAATCGTCTTGATATCGGCTTTTTCAATTAATTGCCGAGCTATTTCTGAACCCAGAGAAAAATTTAGATTAACAGGTATTTTTCCAGAAAAGAAGACTGCTAAATTTGCCACCACCCCACCTACCCCAGAGGGAAGGACAACACCAATCCTCATTTGGCCAGTGCAATTTCTTTTAAGATACTGAGCTAATTTGATAGCCAATAAAATTATTTTTCTTTTTGAAAAAGATTTAGGCTTCCCTAAGCCATAATCAACCATCTGAATCTGCGAAATATTTCTCCTAAGTGATTTAAAAAAGGAATAGGCTAAGTGTTTTGGTCGAGCTTCCATGTTAAAAGATAAATAAGGAATGATGATAAACCCTTTGGGGTTGCCTAAAAAACAACAAAAAAGATAATAAGTATAAATGAATCTTTTCTATGCAGTACATTATTATAAAAGATTAAACCCACCTGTGGGAATTCGAATTTCGTAGCCCACTCTCGGGCATACTTTTGTGTTCGGGAAACGGGCCACACATTTTTTTGTTACTTTAATTTTTTCCATTTTAATTATGTAACGCTTAAGCTACCTTTAAAACTATATCAAATATTTACATCATCGTGAACGATCCAGAAATTAATCAAACCCTTATATATGACACCACTCTAAGAGATGGCTCACAAGCCGAAGGTGTTTCTTTTACCGTTATCGCAAAGCTCCGAGTTGCCGAGAAACTTGATCAATTTGGAATCGACTATATTGAAGGAGGATGGCCTGGGAGTAACCCAAGAGATATGGCTTTTTTTGAGCAAGCATCTGAATTAAATCTCAAACATGCTAAAATAGCCGCATTTGGCTCAACACGTAGAGCATCATCGCCAGTTCATGAAGATCCGCAAATCAAGCTCCTTCTTGATGCAAATACTCCTGTTGTCACAATATTCGGAAAGTCCTGGCTTTTACATGTAACCGATGTTCTTCGCACGACTCCAGAAGAAAACCTGGCAATGATTGAAGATTCCGTCCGCTATTTAAAAGAGCAAGGGAAGGAAGTTATTTACGATGCTGAACATTTTTTTGATGGCTATTTAGAAAATCCTGAATATGCAATTTCAACTTTAACCGCTGCACAAAAAGGTGGTGCTGATTTTCTTGTTCTCTGTGAGACAAACGGTGGAAAGCTTGTCCCACAGGTAAGAAACATTACCAAAACAGTTGTGGAAAAATTTCCAAACACACCAATTGGGATGCATTGCCACAATGATGCGGGAGTTGGTGTAGCGGTTAGCCTTACAGGTATTGAAGTAGGAGCCAAGATGGTACAAGGAACCATGAATGGATATGGAGAAAGAAACGGAAATGCCAATCTGACGACCATCATTCCAAACTTGGAATTGAAAATGGATAGAAAAACACATTGTGGTGAGCATCTCTCAAAACTTAGAGACTTATCATTCTTTATTGACGACTCAACAAATCTAAGGCCGGATATTCGGGCACCTTATGTTGGTGCAGCCTCTTTTGCACACAAAGGAGGGGTTCATGCTGATGCAGCTTCTAAATCGACTCGCAGTTATGAACACATTGACCCCGCCCTAGTTGGCAATCGAACAAGGGTGTTAGTTTCTGATATGTCTGGACGAAGCAGTATCATGATGAAGGCCAAAGAGATGGGCATGGAAGTGGACGGTCGATCTCCTGAAATGAAATCATTTCTCGAAGAATTAAAAAGACTTGAATTTCAAGGCTATGAATTTGAAGCTGCAGACGCGTCTTTTGATTTGCTATTAAAACGCTTTCTCAGGGGTGAAGAGTCTGCTTTTAAAGTACTTCGTTACCATGTCGGAGTATCAATCGAAGAAGGCACAGAAGAATCAAAATCTGAAGCCACGGTAAAACTCAAAGTTAAAGATGAGATTCGACATACTGTAGCTGAGGGAAATGGACCTGTATCCGCACTCGATCATGCTCTGAGAAAAGCATTGGAAAGAGATTTTCCCTTTCTAAAAGAAGTCAGGCTGGTGGATTTTACTGTTAGAATTTTAGAAAGTAATTTAGGTACAGATGCAATTACCAGAGTGCACATTGAATCAACTGATGGGAATAAAACTTGGGGAACTGTTGGGGTAAGTGATAATGTTATAACCGCAAGTTGGGAAGCATTACTGGATTCAGTCTCTCACAAGATTCAATTAGAAGACATTAAGTAAAGTCGTAAATCTTAACCCGCGGTCCAGTTGGGGCCCAAATTATCGAGTTTGGATACCTGAAACACACATTAGTGGGTATTCCCAAATTTGCCGCTAAGTGACTGGGTCCGGAATCATTACCCCAAAAGTGTGATACCCCTCCTTTCAGTAGAGACTTAAATTCATTTATTGAATTCGGCTTTACTTGCTTAACACGCTCGTGATTCGTAAAAAAACTTGATCGGATTTGATCAAGAATTAACTCGTCTGCAGGACCGCATGAGAATGTAACATTATTTTGATCATTTGATTTTATCCATTGGTTTGCCAAATCAAAAAAAAATTCTGCAGGCATATTTTTCTTTTTGGAACCGCTTCCCGGGTGAATCCATAAGGTAGAATTCTTCTTCCATCTATCACCAAGCCATGGAGTTATCAAAAACTCTCTAGAAAAGTAACCCGGTTTTACAGTATTTAATAACGACTCAACCATATGAGGTGGTACATTCGGACGAGAACATAAAGTATATATGGACTTTACACCTTTATCTCGTAATTCCCCTATCCATTCTTCGTCATTCCAAAAAGAAAAGACATCTGCACCATCCAAGGAAATTTCGAATTGATTCATTCCTAAATTTAAATCAATGCATTTTATTTTACTTTGCTCAACCATGCAAAAATAGGATGTTTTGGTTACTAAACAGACTTCAAAATAATTCTTGATCAAATAATCGATTAAAGGAAGGGTTAGAATAAAATCACCCAATCCGCCTCCCCGAAAACAGATTGCCCTACCCTTTCTTTCAAATGAAGCAGGCATATTCTTCGAAGAAAAGAATCCTAAATTTATGCAATATGCTCTTCAAGAAAAGCACGAATTTCAATCGCACTTGAACCAACAGCATATTTGACACTCTTTTTTTCTAATAGAGAATCCAACACTGGCGAGGTGGGTCTTGGCACTCCAACTTTATCATATACTTGGGGAAATTTTGCGGGGTGTGCTGTAGCTAAAATTAGATATTGTTCACTTGGGTCGAGATCTTTAAATGCACAAGCAGTATGTGGATCAACCAAATAATTATGTCTTTCTTGAACCATTCTAATGATATTTGGAATTTCCCTGTCAGAAACCGATGAACTCGTAAATCCATCAACCGAAAAATTATCAAATGTATATTTTCCTTCTTTTGAAAATGTATCCATAATCGAGCGTAATTTTTCAGTATCACTATCAAGGATAAAGAATAAAAGTCGTTCGAAATTCGAAGCGATCTGGATGTCCATTGAAGGTGCTAAACTCGGTAAAACTTTATCAAGTGAATATTCTCCTGTATCAAAAAGCCGATGCAAAACATCATTCTGATTGGTTGCCACCCGAAAACCCTTAACTGGTAAGTTCATCTTAGAAAGTAACCAACCGGCAAAAACATTTCCAAAATTACCAGTAGGAACTACAAAAGTCGTATCTAAACGATCTCTCTCATCAAGCTGTAACCAAGCAAATAAATAATATACTGACTGAGCAAGAATTCTGGCTAAATTGATCGAATTAACAGCAGAAAGTCCGACTCTTTGCTTAAAAGAAAGATCAGAAAAAATCTCCTTAACCGCTCTTTGAGCATCATCAAAAGTACCCTGAATAGCCAATGGGAAAACATTATCAGCCTCCGTGCATGTCATCTGTCTTTCCTGAAGAGGTGACACTTTCCCTTCAGGGTATAAAATAAAAACCTTAACTCCTTTTTTTCCCAACAAACCAGAAATTGCTGCTGCTCCTGTATCTCCTGAGGTCGCGCCAAGAATAGTTAAAGAATTGCCACTTTTTATGATTTGTTCTTCATAAAGATTACCAAGTAATTGAAGAGCAAAGTCTTTAAATGCCAAGGTCGGACCGTGAAAAAGTTCCAAAATTTTTAAATTTGAATCTATGTTTCGAATCGGAGCAATCTCACTATGTGAAAACTTTGAATAAGAATTATCAATGATTCGTTTTAGATTTACTTTCTCTATGTCCGTCGCAAACAGACTAAAAAATTCAAAGCATAGGCTCGGATATGTTAAATCCTTCCAATTTTCAAGATGACAGGACAGGTCGGGAAAAATCTGAGGCAGATACAATCCTCCGTCAGGAGCTAGACCTTCAGCTACAGCCTCAGAAAAACTTACTGTATCCGATTGCCCTCGGGTACTTATAAACTTCATTAATAAAGTTGAATCACTTTCCTAAATCAAATGCCTGATGAGCAACTCGAGTAGCATCATCCCCCTGCTCAGGATTGACCCCTACTGAAATCTTAATTTCTGAAGTGCTAATCATAAGCATATTAATTCCAGCATTGGCCAGAGCTTCAAAAAATTTACTGGCAACCCCTGAATGGGATCGCATTCCTACTCCAACCACTGAAACCTTTGCGATATTAGTACTTTTACCCAATTTCCCTCCCGTTTTTTCATTAAAATGTTCTTTTAACGCTTTCTCGGCTCGAAAAGCATCTTCTGATGGTACAGTAAAAGTTAAGTTTGCTTTACTATTCCGTGCCACATTTTGTACGATCATATCAACTACCACACCGGATTCTGACATAACTTTAAAAATAGCGGCCGCTGCCCCCGGTCGATCTGGTAACTCAGTAATACTGAGACGCACTTGGTTTTTATCAATGGCTACGCCACTTACGAGCGTATCCTCTAAAGATTTTACTTTTTTCTTCACGGTGGTTCCTGATTTATTAGAAAATGTTGATCGAACTTCAAACAAGATGTTATGTTTCTGAGCAAACTCAACAGCACGAGTCTGCATAACTTTTGAGCCACTACTAGCTAATTCAAGCATCTCCTCATAATTTATGGCAGAGATCTTGCAAGCATTGGGGACTATTCTCGGATCGGCTGTATAAACCCCCTCGACATCAGTAAAAATCTGACAGCTTTTTGCCCGAAAAGCTCCAGCAAGGGCAATTGCACTAAGATCACTACCACCTCTTCCAAAAGTTGTAACATCACCTGTATCATTAACGCCTTGAAAACCCGCAACCACCACAACATTGCCTGCTCTTAACTGCTTACGGACATCCCCTCCTTTGACCTCACGAATTCTAGATTTTGTATGAATCCCCTCCGTCATAATCTCAACCTGCCATCCAGTTCTGGAAACAGCAGGAACTTTCAATGCATGAAGAGCTAAAGTCATAAGAGCAATCGTTTCCTGTTCACCGCAAGTCATCAAAACATCCATTTCTCGTTCTGTAGGATTTTTGAGAATTGCATTAGCTCGTTCAATCAACTGATTGGTTACTCCTGCTCTAGCGGAGACAACAACCACAACCTGATGGCCTTCACTCCATGTTCTCTTGATTCTCTTTGCAACTTGCTTGATACGGTCAACATCCGCAACTGAAGTGCCACCATACTTTTGAACTATTATACTCATGCTTGTTCAAACTCATTTGGATTAAACATCCTAAATAAGACTGGAAGTTCTTTAACACCTTCTAAATTCTCAAGTGATTTGATTGCCATATCAATCGAATGCTCATTGGTTTTATGAGTGGTTAAAATAATTGAAGCTGACTGCAGATCATCATTTGGACTCTGCGAAACAGTGGCAAGACTTACTCCATGCTCTGCTAAACTTTCTGCAACTTTTGCTAATTGTCCAGGTCGGTCTTCCACAGAAAGCCTGAGGTAAAAACATCCTGAAATCTCCTGACAAGGTGCAAGCTCACACTCCTCCGGGGTTACATGCAAAAGTTTTGGCGGTTGGGCACCACCCTGCATACCCTTGACGACATCAACTATATCACTAATAACCGACCCAGCAGTAGGATCTTGCCCGGCACCTCGACCAGTCAGTACAACAGTACCCACAACAGTTCCAGTTAAACTTATGCCATTAAAAACTCCATCCGTTTGTGCAATAGTTTCATGAACTGGAACTAATGCAGGATAAACACCAACAGAGACGAAATTATTAGTATTTCTACGGATCACACCAATCAATTTAATTTTACAACCTAACTCTCGCGCCGCCTTTAAATCTTCGTTTGAAATCCTGCGAATACCTTCTACTTTTGCCTCATTTAAATTTACCCAAATTCCATGAGCAAGATAGGTTAAAATAACGGCCTTGTGAGCTGCATCCAAACCATCTAAATCGAGAGATTCATCCGCTTCCACATAGCCTAATTGACGGGCATCTCCAAGAACTTCGGTGAATGAAGCACCCTCTTGTTCCATTCGGGTAAGAATGTAATTTGATGTCCCGTTCATAATTCCATATATCAATGGAAATTCATTTGCGACAAGGCTTTCACGAAGAACTTTTATAATAGGTATTCCTCCAGCAACGCTTGCCTCGAAAGCATATCTGACACCCGTTTTCTCTGCCTCCTGAAATAACTCTTCTCCATGTTCGCAAATCAGTGCTTTATTGGCTGTTATTACAGATTTTCCATTTTGAAATGCTCGCAAGGTCAGCTTTCTAGCTTCCTCAACACCTCCAATTAACTCACAAATAATATCAATTTCAGGATCATCCACAATTGCAAAGGAATCAGTGGTAATCAAAGAATCATCAATTGCTAAATCTCTCTTTTTTTCAAGAGATCTGACTGAAGCTCGACTAGGAATCAAACGAACGCCAAGTATTTTCTCCCAAGCTTTGTCATTATCACATAAATGTTTCCATGTTCCCTGACCAACTGTACCAAAACCAAGAATGCCCACTCGTAATACTTTTAAATCATTCATTTTATTGTTAGTTTATGAGCCTATGATTTGTTCTTTTTCTGAAAACGGTTTTCAGTACCTTGCCTCAAGCGCTTAATATTAGAACGGTGCCGCCAAATGATCCATAACATGATCACAATTGCGAGGATTACTTTTCCCAAAGCACTAGGTTGATCGGTAGTCCATTGATTAACAATTGCACATACTGGTAAACTAATCCCAAAACCTATTGAAGCTAGAGCAACATACCTTGTAGAAAAAAAGATAATTGCCCAAGTAACAAGACCAATAATTAGGCATCCCGCCATTACACCTAGTAGCCCACCCATTGCAGTGGCCACTCCCTTACCACCTCGGAAGCGAGAAAATAGAGGATATGTATGCCCAAGAACGGCTCCAGGTAGGCCCCACAATCCCAATCCAAAATCTCCAGAAAAAGAAAATACTGGGATTAAAAACCATGTAGTTGCAAGAAGTCCTTTTGCAAAGTCCAAAAAAAAGACAAGATAACCAGCAGATTTCCCTATACTTCTAAGAACATTTGTTGCACCAGGATTCCCGCTACCAACTGAAAAAATATCGATGCCATATCTTTTTGCAATAAGTACCCCAAAAGGAATTGACCCAAGCAAATAACCGACTAAGGCAACTCCTACTGTTTCAACAGAAAGCATATTATTAGGGCAAAATTATTGAATTAAAGGGACCTAACCTTGGCGTGAAATTCTTGCCTCCATAATATCAGGATCGGCTTCCAACAGACGAAGTACATTCTCAGAGGGTTCTTCGTCCAATTCACAGATACTTAATGCAAGTTCACCACAATCTGCACGGCTTAAGGACATATTTGCAATATTAACTTCGTGGTCCCCTAATATTGTACCCAACTTTCCAACGATTCCCGGTTTATCAACATTTCGAACTACTAAAAGTAAATCTACAGGTCGGACCTCTATAGCTTGACTGTCTACCTCAACAATACGAGGTTCACTTGCTTTTCCGAGAAGAGTTCCTTTGACTGACTTCTCACTTCCACTACCAGATATCGTCTTAACTTCAATGAGTTCATTGTAATCAGCGACCAAGGAAGATTTAGTCACTTCGACTTTTATCCCCAACGCCTTAATTTTATGGGGTGCATTCACATCATTAATTCCATCATCACCCGAAATACCCGCAAGCCAACCCTTTTGAACGGCACGGGTAAGAGGCACTGAATCAAAATCCACTATTCCTCCCCAAAAAGTTATATGTATAGAAGAAACATTTTCTGAAACCGACTGACGAGCAAAACTCCCAAGGCGATAACAAAGATCAAGGTAAGGTTTGAGGGTAATTAGGTCTTTGGGATCAATTGAAGGCATATTTATTGCATTTCTTATCCGGCCACCCTGTAAGACCTCTGCAACTGCCTCAGCAATTTCAACTCCAACACTCTCCTGAGCTTCTGCAGTGGAAGCTCCTAAATGAGGTGTTAAATTTAAGTTTTCTAGTCCGCGAAATGGGTGATCTTCCGGCAAGGGTTCTTGTTCGTAAACATCCAAACCAGCTGCTGCAACTTTTCCACTCTTGATTGCATCGACAAGTGCGTTTTCTTTAATTATTCCACCTCTTGCACAATTGAAAACACGGACACCGTCTTTCATCTTTGCAAATGCTACTTCGTCAACCATATCTTTAGTATCCTTGGTTAAGGGCATGTGCACGGTAATGTAATCAGCTTGTGTGAAAGCATCGTCTAAATCTACTTTAGCTACTTCAAGTTCATTGGCTCGTTCCTCAGTCAAATATGGATCATAAGCAATGACATTCATTTCAAAAGCCTTTGCACGTTTTGCGACTTCAACACCAATTCGGCCGAGTCCCAGGACTGCAAGAGTTTTAAAGCGTAATTCCGCACCTTTTAATTGTTTTCTTTCCCATAAACCTTCATTCATACTGGTAACCCCTCGAACAATGGGTCGAGTACCACATAACATATGGGTAAAAGTCAATTCAGCTGTTGCAATTGTGTTGCCGCCAGGCGTGTTCATTACAATTACACCTGCCTCTGTTGCAGCATCAATATCAATATTATCTACTCCAACACCAGCACGGCCGACCGCTTTTAGGTTAGTTGCATTTGAAATAACATCTGATGTAATTTTCGTATCGCTGCGAACAATTATTGCAAATGCATCTTTGGAAATTTGCAATAACTCATCAGGAGATGATCCGTAGGCTTCAACTACTTCAAAACCATCCTGCTTTTTTAAAAAATCTACCCCCATTGGGGAAATACGGTCAGCAACGAGAATCTTCATCGTAAAAAAGGAAAAAGTAATTAATATGCCACTTTTGCTTTAAAAGGCAATGCGGAAAGATTTTTGATAATTTAAACTTTCCCAACTAACCAATACTCTACATTATAAAATATACATATGTTTGAATCGCTGACAGAAAAATTAAGCCTGACTCTTCGAAATTTGAGAGGGGTTGGAAAGTTAACCGAAGACAATATCAGTGAAGCATTAGCTGAGGTAAGAAAAGCTCTTCTTTCTGCAGATGTTCACTTTCGAACAGCCAGAGAGTTTGTTGAGGAAATAAAAGAAGCCTGCCTAGGTCAGGAAGTTCTCAAATCTGTATCTCCAGGTCAACAGGTGGTTAAAATTATTAACGATGAACTCGTTAAGCTCCTTGGTGAAGGGTCAACTCAATTAAAAGATGATAAACCTTTAAGGGTTATGATGGTTGGGTTACATGGTGCTGGAAAAACAACCACCTCTGCAAAGCTAGCTAAACGCATGGCTAAAGATGGAAGGAAACCTATGCTAGTTGCCTGTGATGTCTACCGACCTGCCGCCATAGACCAATTGGAAATATTAGCCAGTAATGAAAACTTCCCAAGTTACTTGGATCGAACAAGCAAAAATGTTCCTGATATTGCAAGAAAGGGTTGGGAAGAATCAAAGAAGAATGGTTCTGATTTAGTAATTTTTGATACTGCTGGCAGGTTACAGATCGACGATGATTTGATACTCGAACTTGAAGAATTAAAAAAGCAAGTTAATCCACATGAAATTCTTTTAGTCGCGGATGCAGCACTTGGTCAAGAAGCAGTAAATGTGGCAAAAACTTTTCATGAAAGGTTATCGATAACTGGTATTGTGCTAACAAAGATGGATGGTGATGCTCGGGGTGGTGCCGCATTGTCTATGAAAAAAGTAACTGGGGCACCCATCAAATTCATGGGTGTCGGAGAAAAAATTGAAGAATTTGAAATCTTCCACCCAGATCGCGTAGCCTCAC
>CBFIBI010000054.1:0-14843 GCA_965660725.1 Opitutales bacterium | reverse complement strand
GATGAATTGGGATACAATGCCGAGGAGAATGTAGTCCATGTTCGTGATTTTCATGCCACCATGCTTCATCAATTGGGTATTCAATCCCAATTCTTCACCCATAAACACCAAGGGCTCGATTTTCGACTGACTGGTGTGGATGATGAAGCCCATGTGATTAAGGATATTATAAGCTAGGACATATTATAGCTGACCAATCATCAAGCTCTAGCTTCGACTAGAAGAACACATTTTAGCATAAATCCATTGAGTTTTATCACAAATTACAGCATACACTGATCTATGCTTTTAATTAAAATCAGGTATCTACTACTTTTTGCTTCAAGTGCCCTATATGTTATTGCAGATAAACCCAATGTCCTGTTGATCGTATGTGATGATCTGAATGATTATGTGGAAACTCTTGGTGGTCATCCCCAAACCAAGACACCGCACATCCGCAAGCTGATTGAGAGTGGGGTCTCTTTTACCCAAGCCCATTGCAACATTCCTATTTGTAATCCTTCCCGAGCAAGCTTTGCGACGGGAATTTATCCCCATACATCTCAACAGTTTGGTTTTGAGGATTGGGATAAGAATGATATCCTCAAGAACTCGAGGACCATGATGGATCATTTCGGGGAAAATGGTTACCATACTTTAGGAACCGGTAAAGTCATGCATAATCGGGATCATCAGGAATGGAAAGAATTTGGATATCCGTCCGACTACGGTCCCTTTTTATTTGATGGAAAAGACAAGATCCCCAATTTAAGTGTTCCCGGTCCTTTCAGGGATGATTTTGGAATCATTGACGGAAATTTTGGACCACTGGAAAATGTCACGAATAAGAAATCATCCTATACCGGAAAAAACTATAGCTGGATAACCGGTGGATGGAGAAAACAAAGGGCAATGAAATACATTTCGGATGATGACCGCGATCCAACTGGTGATGAACTCAATGCACAATGGGCGGTGAAAAGACTCAGAGAGCTTGCTCAATCAAAAAAGCAAAAACCATTTTTTATGGGTGTGGGCTTTGTGCGTCCACACACGCCGTTGATCGTTCCGCAAAAATACTTTAATCTTTTCCCCATTGAGTCAATAGTACTGCCTAAAATTTTAAAAGCAGATGCAGAGGATACTTTTAAAAATACCGTAACTTCAAAGGAAGATGATCGCAGTGGGGACCGGGGAACTAAAATGTATGACAGTCTCATTGCATCTTATGATGGTGATCGCGAGTTGGCCTTAAAAAAATTCATTCAGGCCTATCTTGCATCGGTCGCATCAGTCGATGATTTGGTCGGTGACATTCTTCAAACCTTGGAAAAAACTGAACTAGCCAAGAACACGATTGTTATATTCACCAGTGATCATGGTTGGGGAAATGGTGAGAAAGATTACCTCTATAAAAACTCCCTTTGGCAGGAAAGTACTCGCGTACCTCTTATTATAAGAGCACCCGGTGTGTCCAAAGAAAATAAGGAATGCGAACAACCTGTCTCACTGGTCGATTTATACCCCACCCTACTCGACTTGTGTGGTTTACCAGACAATACCATGAAAAATGAAAAGGGTCGTCCTTTAGACGGTTTTTCAATGAAACCGTTCCTTGACGATCCTAAAAATGGAAAATGGAATGGACCAGACTATGCCATCACTGCCCTCTACAAATGGTCTCAGTATTATGATCCGGCCTTTCAAAATTATTCCCTCCGTTTCAAGGACTGGCGGTATATTCGATACGAGAATGGAAAAGAAGAGCTATATCACACGGTCAAAGATGACCACGAATGGAATAACTTGGCACAGAATTCAAAATTTAAAAAAAAATTAACCGGATTTCGGAAGCAACTTTTATCAATCATTCCTGAAAGCATTCCAGAAAAGCCAAAGAGCAATGAGTACTGGAAGGATCAGTACTTCAAAAAAAACCCCTCCGCGGATTCAAATGCGGACGGCTCTCTCTCTTGGAGCGAACTCACCGCCCATAAGAAAATGTCCGAAGAGGAAAAAAAAATCCTTCAAAATGAACATTGGAAAAACTCATACTTAAAAAAGAATCCGACTGCGGACACCAATCAGGACGGAAAACTTTCATGGCCCGAATTTCATGAACATAAAAAACAAAATAATTAAACCCCTAAAACTATTCCAAATGAATCGTATTACACTATTATCCCTTCTTACTCTGGGTGCTTTTTTCTCAAGCTACGGGTTTGCGGCAGAAGAAGCAGTCAAACTTCAAGCCACTGGTACCTTTACCAAAAATGAAAAAGGTGCCCTTGTCTTTACAGATGATAAAGATGAGAAAAAATATTATGCTTTCAACAAGGGCACGAAAGAAAAAGTGGGGGACCAAACGGACAAGAAAGTAAAAATCATCGCTAAGATTAAAAAGAAGGAAGGTGCCAAGATTACTTTGATGACTTACATTGTATCGGTTAAGCCCCTAAAGTAAGAGCAGTATAATTTATAAAAGCCCGGTACTTGCAAATGAGCGATACCGGGCTTTCTCAATTTCGGTTCCACTTTTAATTATGATTCATAGCACAGCCTGTTTAATAATTAGCTTACTTCCTGTTGTCTGTTCTTTTGCATTAGGAGGAATAATGGCTCCCCCCAACATTCTTGTTTTCCTGATGGACGATATGGGAATTGGAGATTCTCGGGTTTACAATAAGAACAGCAAGGTATCGATGCCCAATTTGGAAAAATTAGCTGCTGCAGGAATGACTTTCACCGATGCCCATTCACCGGCCGCCGTATGTGCTCCTACTCGTTACAGTGTTATGACAGGGAACTATCCATGGCGTGGTAGAAACCCGAACGGAACCTGGTTATTCAATATGCCCTCTCAGGTTTTGAGCGGACAGCAAACTGTTGGACAATTAATGAAAAAAGTCGGTTATCACACCGCATTTCTGGGGAAGGTTCATTTGGGAGGAAAAGTATACAGTAAATCAACGGCTAAGCCTAAGCTTAGTATGAATGGTGGCTTTAAAGACTTTGATTTTGGACGCAAAGTTGAAAACACTCCTGCATCCCTTGGCTTTGATTATGCCTATGAACTGCCTCAAGGGATTCAGGGCTCTCCTTATATCGCAATTGAAAATGGAATGCTTGTAGGCGATGCCGCAAGACTCAGGGAGTGGAAAACTGGTACTTACGGCAATTCAGTTATTGAGGCAGATGGGTTTGGTTCACCCGATTGGGATTCGTCAATGGCAGGTTCAGTTTTAACCGAAAAAGCATTATCTTTTATCGAAAAACATTATGAAAGAAATAAGTCCAATGGAATTCGTAAGCCTTTTTTCATGTATTATTGTAGCCAGTCTTGTCATGTTCCTCATACACCCCCTGATGAACTGCTGGGACAAAAAGTAAAAGGTTCATCGTTGGACGCTCATTTGGATATGTTGGTTGAGGCTGATATTAGCCTAGGAACAATAATTGAAGCTCTCAAAGCGAAGGGTGAACTGGAAAACACACTAATTATCTTCACCAGCGATAATGGGGGTTTATCCCGTGGTCTTCCAGGAAAGCACAAAGGCGAGCACAATTCCAATTCAGGCTTTCGAGGAAGTAAAGCACAGGTATATGAAGGAGGACACCGGGTACCCTTTATAGCCCGATGGGGAAATGGAAAGGAAAATTCACTTATTAAACCGGGTACCCTTTCCGAAGCATTAATTGGTCTGCAGGATCTCTATGCAACATTTGCTGAAATTACTCTACAGCCTATGCAAATATCTGATGGTTTAGATAGTCAGTCATTTTTAGGAACTCTGCTTGGAAAAAAGGACGAAAAAACCCGTTCGTCCATTCTTATTCAGGCAAACAATGGTAAATATCATGGACAACAATCAAAGAAGTCCGTGAGGGAAAATTCATGGAAATTAATATGCACCAAAGAGCTCAAACCCATTGAATTGTATAATCTCGCCAATGATCCTATGGAAAGCCAAAACCAGATTGCAGAAAAATCTCAACTAAGCCGGGTAAAGCGAATGAGTTCAGAGTTGAGCCAAATTTTAAGTTCTACCAGAAGTACGGACCCTTTTCTTTTAGAAATAGGAGGAAAGAATAATACGAAGCCCAAAATTCATTCAGAACAACTTTTTTCCCCTAAAGCAAATCTACTTTGTAAGATTAAAATTTCGAATGGAAACGAAATCCAAAATTGGGGAGATAAGTGGAAGGTCAAAGGAAACAGTCCAATGAGGGTTTCACTGAGTCCGAAAACGGGGGATAAATGGAATATCAGCGGTTACAAACTTGCCGGAATTCCAATTCAAAACTGGGAACAGGGCGTGACCACAATTGAAGGAAGATTGAACAATGGAAACCTTACGAGTTGGTCGCACCATGCAGTTGGGTTTGCCGTAGCTCCAAGTTGGGAAAAAACCACATTGGGATTCCCCTTTCCTATGATTGAAGATCGCTATCTGGGGTCGGACCTTTTTAAGGATCAACTCGCGAAACCAAATGGTCATCGCGTACATTGGAGGAAATTCTTTCCGAAAGATGTCCGTGAAATTATTTTGAATCTAATGTCCTCTTCCGGGAAGATCAATGTGCTCATTGGCGCACCATTTCTAGGTTGGCAAAATAATGAGGAGATCAATAAAAAATTGGAAGGCCTTCCCTATCTCGACGAACTTGGACAGGTCAGTGCCATTCATTGGCCAGGCAAAGCAAATAACCTACAGGAAGCAAGGGACACGATGCAATCAGAGTTCAAACAAGCAAAAAAAGAAGCTAAGGATAGGAGACTCGGTAAATTTGGTGGATGGATTGATGGTCCGAAAATGAAAGCAACCGGCCGGTTCCGGACTCAAAAAGTGGATGAAAAATGGTGGCTGATTGACCCGGATGGTTATTTATTCTTTTCTGTCGGCCCTTGCCTAACTGGAAACCGTGCCGAAACACTCGCAATTTCAAAGAGAACAAATACGCGCTTTTTCAACTATATCCCCGGGGAAAAGGACTACCTTAAATGGACGGGGTTACGAAAAACAGGAGGAAGACAGTATGTGAATTTCCCAGCTTTAAACTATAGGCGTTATTTTGGAGATAAATGGGAGGAAACGGTCAATCAGGGAACACATGATCGCTTACGGGCGTGGGGATTAAATACCCTTGCCTGCTGGTCAGATGAAAAATTGCAAAAAGATAGAAAAACGCCATACACATTAATCTCTTCCATTTGGTGGCAAAGCAGTGGACACAGAAAATTTCCCTCCCCTTTCCGAACAGATTTTCAATCAGACTTGGAAAAAAACCTAAGAAAACTGGGGTGGGCAAAAAACGATCCTTTTTGTCTGGGAATTTTCATGGGGAATGAGTTGGAATGGCCGGATCGAATTGGCGAAAAAATTGGAAAACTTCCAGAAGACCATCCGACTAAAATTTGGGCAGTCAATGAATTAAAAAAACGGGGCAAAAATAATTCGCCCGCAAAAGTAAAAGATTTGGATGAACTCTATCTCCCGTTCGTAAAAGCGTTCTTTCAAAAGTGTAAAGCTGCGATCGAAAAGGAGCTTCCCGGCACCCTCTTTTTAGGTTGTCGTACGCATCGGGGTCCAAATTTACTAGGTCTTGGAGCACTCGGTTCTGTCGATGTGTTTTCGGTTAATGTATATGACTCCCGAGTGCGTTCATGGCAGGTGCCAGTTGACGCAGATATTCCTATTCTCTCCAGTGAATTCCATTTTGGCGCAGTCGATCGAGGAGTGCCAAGCCCAGGCTTGTCCGGCTCATGGGATCAGAGACAAAGAGCTTTATCCTTTGCACATTACCTTGCGTCAGCCTTAGCTGATCCTAGGTTCGTTGGTGCACACTGGTTCCAGTGGATTGACCAATCTGCAGCTGGTAGAAAAGATCGTGAAAACCATCAATGTGGTTTCATTGATGTCACAGGAAAAGCTTATGCTGAACTTGTCAATGTCGTCTCCAAAGCAACCGAAAACATGTATATCGCTCGAGGAAAAACAAAGCAAAAAACCGAAAACATTCTGTTTGAACTGTTAAAAAATTAAAGAGAAGTATCGTGAAATTTATAAACCTGAGCTGGCTGTTCTTTCTCTTTCTAGTTTCTACATATGCAGAAACTCGACCAAATATTCTTTTTCTATTTAGCGATGACCATGCACTACGGACCATTGGTGCTTATCCTGGATCAATCAACAGCACCCCTAATCTTGATCGCATAGCTAGGGAGGGTGCAATTTTTACTAATTCATTTAATGTGAATTCAATCTGTTGCCCAAGCCGAGCAGCAATACTAACTGGTAAACACAGCTTGTCAAATGGGGTGATAGGAAACAGCTCAAAATGGAATGGTAAACAATGGGTCTACTCAAGAGAAATAGGGAAATCAGGTTACCAAACTGGACTCATTGGAAAATGGCACCTAAAAGGAAACCCGACAGATGAATTTCAGAGCTGGGAAATTCTTTCCGGTAAAGGAGGACAAGGGTCTTATTTTAATCCAACCTTTCTTTCCCCCAACGGAGAAAGTAAAGTAACAGGACATTCCACTAAGATCATTACCGACAAAGCCCTTCGGTGGTTGAAAAATAGAGATCAAAAAAAACCTTTCTTACTTTGTGCTCAATACAAGGTTCCACATATTCATCGACTCCCTCCAATTAATCGGATGAAAGGCTACGATGACATCGAATTTCCAGTGCCGGAAACATTTTTTGATAATTTTTCTACGCGTTCCTCTTTTGTATCGGAAACATGGATGGCACTGAAAGGAATGAAGGGGCATGTTTTAAATATTGGCCCAACAATTGAGGAAATAGATAAAAACCCCAAAATTCGTCCACCATTCCTAAATGAGATGAATTTAAAACAGCGAAAAGCCTGGCATTCAGCTTATGACGCAAGAAACCTCCGGTATCGAAAGTTAATCGAAGAGAACAAGTTAGAAGGCAAAGCGAAATCACTCTACATCTATCAACGCTTTATTAAAGATTATGTTCGCTGCATTGACGGATTAGACGATCAAATTGGACGCATTTTAGATTATCTTGATCAAAATAACCTGTCTAAAAATACTCTGGTAATCTACAGTTCCGATCAGGGTTTTTTTACTGGAGAACATGGATGGGCTGAAAAGCGTTGGATGTATGAAGAAAGCTTTAAATCGCCACTCATTATGCGTTGGCCAGGGACTATTTCGCGTGGTTCAAAGATTGTAAAATTAGTACAGAACATAGATCTTGCTCCTACATTGCTTAAGGCAGCTAGTTTACCTGTACCTGAAACGGTCCATGGATTAGCCCTTCAGCCTCTTTTTTCAACCGATTCCGATATTCCATGGAGAAAAGATATCCTATATCAATATTTCGATGGTGGAACGCCTGAAAAAAGAGGGCCATACAATATGCCAAGGCATGAAGGCATTCGTGATGAAAGATATAAATTAATTTCTTTTTATGAATTTAATCAATGGGAATTCTACGACTTAAAAAATGACCCCATGGAATTGAATAACTTGTTCGGAAAAAAAATTTCAAACCCTGAAATAAAAAGGCTTCAAAAAAGGCTTTCGTATCTAAAAAACAAGTTTTTCGAGAGCGATTAAGGTTTTTAAGATTAACTAATAGGTCTAGACATTTTGTTAAAAATTAGAAAGTGAGTAGTTGACCCTATAATTTCACATATGTAACTTCATCTTTTATGAATCTCCCGCAATCACGAAGAAATCATATCAAACAAATGGCAGGTGTAATAATCGCACCTTACATCGCCTCGACTTCATGGGCAAAGACTACGCCCAATGAACGGGTTGGGCACGCGAGTTTTGGGGGATCGGGAATGGCAGGGACTGACCTTGGTCAAATAAAAACACACCCGAATGTCGAAATGGTTGCTGTAGCGGAAGTCGATCCAAACCGTAGAAGGCAGGCACAAGCAAGATTAAGAGGAACAAAAATATATTCTGACTGGCGGGAAATGCTCGACAAGGAGGGTAATAACCTCGATTCGGTAAATGTCTCCACCCCTGATCATTTGCATGCCTGCATGGGTATGTCCGCAATGGAAATAGGCTTACATGTTTATGGACAAAAGCCACTCGCCCATGATGTTTATGAAGTTAGGCGATTAACTGAATATGCTAAAGAAAATAAATTAGTTACGCAAATGGGCATTCAAATCCACTCGGCCAAAGAATACAGGACTGCAGTTAAATTAGTACATGAAGGAGTAATTGGAAAAATTGTGGAAGCACACTCTTTCAGTGGTAAAAGATGGGGAGACGCAAATCCAAAACCTAATAAAAAAGATCCTGTTCCAGAAGGCCTTGATTGGGATGCTTGGATTGGACCAGCACCTTACACAGATTATATAAGTAAATATTACCACCCAGGCCAATGGCGGAAGCGTTTGGACTATGGAACAGGGACATTTGGAGATATGGGATGTCATATTTATGATCCAACTTTTAAAGCTTTGGGACTGACCTACCCCATTTCACTTAGATCTGAAGGACCTGAGCCCAATAAATATAATTGGGGATTTGATGCAGTTATTCACTATACTTTCCCTGGCAATCAATATTCGAAAAACAAAACCTTGCCCGTAACCTGGTATGACGGAACTGCACAACCGCCACCAAGAATAATTAATTTACTTGAAGGTCAAAAACGCCCTAGCCAAGGCTCAATTGTCCTAGGAACAAAAGGTGTTATGCTCATTCCCCATGTCGGCATGCCTAAGTTATTTCCATCAAAAACTTTTAAAGACTTTAACATTGAAGTTGTTGATGGCATCCACCACTGGCACAGCTTTATTGATGCAGTCCGTGGTGAGGCACCTTTGCCATCTGCAAACTTTGATTATTCTGGTCCCCTAACCGAAACCGTTCTTCTCGGAGGTATTGCCACTCGATTCCCAAAAAAGGAATTAATATGGGATGCATCCAATCTTTCTTTCAAAAATAATAAGAAGGCAACCGGTCTTGTAAAAAGAAAATACAGAAAAGGCTGGGAAGTGAAGGGATTGGTTTAGACAAGTTGCGTCCTTCTGGAATCTTTCATGGTTCTATAGTTTTTGTCTTTGTTGGCTAAATGAGAATTCAAAAGCAAAAAAGTTAGTTTTCTAATTCGTGAAGGAAAAATTCGACACATCTTACCGGGTCAAAGATATTTTACTTCAAAAATAATATTGATTACTTCTTGAAGCTTACTCCTCATGAAAATGATAGGCTATTTTTTTAACTATAGTAATTATTATTCATCATGAATGAGAAATATAAATCAACTATCTTCTTGTTTAGTAAACTCAAGCCCAAGTTACCAAGTCAATTTTCAATCATTACTGCATTTAATCCTATGGACCAGTTACTAGATAAAAATGAAAATTTAAAAAACAACATTTATCTGTATGACGAAATAAAAAAATTTACTAATTTGATTATTCCTGTAATCGGGTGCTCACCAGATTTTGATCATAAAGAGGATAGCTTCTTAAGTGACACTTCGTTAACAGAAAGCGTTACATTAGGAAACAAGTTTAATCAAAGAGCCGTATTTTATGTAAAACGAAACGAACTTTCGATCATAGATTGTTGCACCTTAAAAGAACTATTTATCGGGAAATTTAACGATCGCGTAATATTCAAGAAATGATCATGGCTATCAAACTTGTAAGGCCAGGGACATAAAGGTTATCATTCAAACACACAGAACCAATTTTGAATGGAAAGAATTCCAAGAGAGAAATACATATCGAAATCGTTAAAACTTGTGAAAGAGTAAATTCTTTATTCCAAAACTCCAAAAAGAATGGAAGTTCAGGAAAAAGAAAACTCGAAAGCAAAATACAAATGAGAAAACAAGCAAGACCACCTTCAACTGTTTTATCTCCAATTTTCATTCTCCCAATAGCCTTTCCTGCTATTGCCGCTGCAGCATCCCCAAGTATAAAAAGAGTTAAGCATAAAAAGCAGGCAACTGCCGCAAAATCATTGATTAAGGAAATCAAGCTACACATCAAAGAACCGGCAAGAATGTAAGATGCTCCTGTTAATTTAGTCTGCTCTTCCTTACGCAACATTGAACCAAAAGACTTCATAAAGAAAATGCCAAATTTCGAATACCGAAACCTAAAATATTCAATTAACAATGATATAATCAAAAGTGCAAAAACGATATAACATGCAGACTCCCTACTTATATTAAGAATTTCTGGGCCGTAAAATATACCTGCGGGTAAGATAACTGCTACAATATGCAATAACTTTCTATTAATTTCTTCTTTAGATAATTGGCCGATCATAATTGATTAATTTTTAATTATGATTTTAAAACTTAAATTAAGTAATCAATTGTCTTCAAAATCAAAAGTCACCTGATCTTTTTTCTTTTTGGAATTTTCAGGTTCAATGATTTTGGTAGTTTGCTCAGAAACTTTTTCTTGCAATAATTCTTTAGGTTGTACCGTTGATACTTGCTTTCGATCGTTATCTGGCTTCAGAGATTTATCCTGATCATCAGAAGGGCTATCTTTTGAAGGCTCTTCATCAATCTTTGGAGCATTGACCACACGGTCCACCTTATGTGCAGTAAGTGTACTTCCTTTTACCGAACGCCCTTGTATTTCAATCCAAGAAAAATCAAATTCAATAACCTTTTCCCTTACCCTCTTTAATTCAGGATCAATGTGGACTAGAATCCTACTATTTTTCTTTTCAGAATCATGTACTGCAAAATAAAAAATCCTGCTTTTAGAATGTGATTTGAACAGAGGATAATCTTTATCCCTAGTAACGCCACCAATTTTAAATTTTTTAGCGTATAATCTACCTGAAGCACCATCACGATAAACCATATTATAAATTTTTTGATCATCTCTTCTGAAAACTGCGATACGGAGAGGGTTTTTCCCAACAAACATTTTATCAGCAATCTTCATTACTTTCATAACCCCATCTTTACCAATCACAATTACATCATCAAGATCAGAGCATTTTTCTATAGCTTCGTCTTTTTTAAGAGAAATCCCGGCAAAACCATCCTTTCGATTTATGTAAAGAGTTTCGCTAGCAACAACTACTTTAGAAGCCACAATTTTATCAAATGCTATCAGTTCACCCTGCTCATTAACGCTAAGTTCTGTCTTCCTTTCTCTTCCTTTACCGTACTTCTTCATTAACTCCTTGAAGTAACGAATAGCGTATCTTGTAATTTGCCTAAGGTGCCCCTCCACTTCTTCAATTTCGTCTTCAATCCCCTTGATTAACTCATCGGCACGAAAAGTGTCGTATTTAGAAATTCTTTTAATTTTTATTTCTAATAGACGAAGAATATCGTCCTCAATAATCTCACGGTGAAAAATTTTAATGTATGGCTTTAATCCTTTATCTACAGCAGCAATGACACCTTCCCAAGTCTCTTCTTTTTCAATATCTCGATAAATTCTTTTCTCAATAAAGATCTTTTCGAGTGAAGAAAAGTGCCATTTTTCCTGCAACTCACCAAGTCTTATTTCGAGTTCCTGTTGAAGCAAATCCTTGGTAAGAAAAGCAGCAGATTTAATTAAATCATTGACCGAAAGGAACTGTGGCTGATTATTTTGAATAACACAAGCATTAGGAGCCAGACTGACCTCACAGTCCGTGAATGCGTAAAGAGCGGGAAGGATTTCGTCTGCACCCACTGTAGAGGGCAAATGAATCAGGATTTCAACAAACTCCGCTGTATTATCCTCAATCTTGGAAATCTTAATCTTACTTTTATCGTTTGCCGATAAAACGGAGTCTATCAAACTAGTGGTTGTGGTTCCAAAAGGAATCTCTGTCACTTTAAGAAGATGCTTTTTGACCTTTTCAATTCGAGCACGCACACGAACGCGCCCTCCCCTTGCCCCGCCATTATAATCTGTACAATCCGCAATCCCTCCCTGAGGGAAATCAGGAAGTAAATTGATCGGTTTTTTACGCAAAGCATCAATCAAAGAATCTAGAATCTCATTAAAATTGTGAGGAAGAATTTTTGTCGAGAGACCAACTGCAATTCCTTCGGCACCCTGGGCTAAAAGCAAAGGAAATTTAACAGGAAAAGTAACTGGTTCTTTATTCCTTCCATCATAGGAGGATGCCCATGTAGTAACTTTAGGGCTGAAGATTACTTCCAATGCAAAAGGCGTCAACCTTGCTTCAATATATCTGGGAGCTGCAGCAGAGTCACCAGTTAAAAGGTTGCCCCAATTTCCCTGCATATCAATTAGAAGATCCTTTTGTCCTAATTGGATCATAGCATCGCCAATGGAAGCATCACCATGTGGGTGATATTTCATTGTATTCCCAATCACATTGGCAACTTTGTTATAGCGTCCATCCTCCAATTCTTTCATTGAATGAAGGATTCTTCTTTGAACCGGCTTTAGTCCATCATCAGCATGTGGTACGGCACGTTCAAGTATAACATAGGATGCATAGTCCAGAAACCAGTCACCATACATATCATCAACATAAATGGCATCATCTTCCATTCTAACTTCACTATCGGTAGTGAGCAAGGCTTCTGGATCAAATCGTTTAATTTCAGCTTCCTCATTTGCTTCGCCAATTTTGCCGTCTTCGATTGACTCGGATTTTTCATCTTCAATGCCGTTATTCTGATCAGTCATTCTGATAAATACTCTTGTCTTTTAAGCGGCTTCTCCATCAGAAACAACTTCCTTTGAAGAGGTAACAGATTTAGCAGATTTTTCATTTTCTTGTTCTTCAGCATTTTCATCAACAATATCAACATCGAATCGTAAATTACGAATAATGTACTGCTGCCTCTCAGGAGTATTTTTTCCCATGAAAAACTTCAGCATTTCCTTAATTGATTCATGTGCATCTATCTTAACCGGGTCCAGGCGGATATCCTCGGAAATAAAATGTTTAAATTCATCCGGTGAAATTTCACCTAAACCCTTAAATCTAGTAATTTCAGGATTCCTCCCCAATGTTTTGATCGCAGCTTCTCTTTCCGCATCATCATAGCAGTACAAAGTTGATTTTTTATTTCGAACCCTGAACAATGGAGTTTGCAGAACAAACAAATGACCTTGCCGGATCAATTCTGGAAAGAATTGCAGAAAAAAGGTTATCAACAAAAGCCGAATGTGCATGCCATCAACATCAGCGTCAGTAGCAATTACAACTTGGTTATAGCACAAATCCTCAAGATCTTCTTCGATACCAAGAGCAGCTTGAATTAAATTAAATTCTTCGTTTTCATAGACTACTTTACGGGTCAAACCAAACGAGTTTAAGGGTTTTCCCTTAAGACTAAATACGGCTTGATACTGAACGTCCCGTGCTTTTGTGATAGATCCACTTGCAGAATCTCCTTCTGTAATAAAAAGAGTACTCTTGAAACGATTTTTATCTTTTGAGTTTAGATGTACCCGGCAATCTCTTAATTTCCGGTTATGTACTTTACTTTTTTTCGCCCGCTCGCGAGCAATCTTTTGTATCCCCTTTAATTCCTTTCGTTCCCGTTCGCTACGCTGAATCTTAATTTGCATAGCTTCAGCGGTCTGTGGATTTTTGTGTAAGAAATTATCCAGTTTTTCTTTAAGAAAATTACCAACAAACGACCGAACTGTTTCCCCCTCTGGGGACATAGTTAATGAACCAAGTTTAGTTTTCGTTTGAGATTCAAAGACTGGTTCCTGGACTTTAACCGAAATTGCAGCAACTAATCCGCTACGCACGTCAGGAGCATCAAAATTTTTCTTGGTAAATTCGCGAATAGTTTTTACCACACCTTCCCGAAAGGCAGCTTGATGGGTACCGCCCTGAGTTGTATGCTGCCCATTGACGAATGAAAAATAATCTTCTCCGTATTGCTCAATATGAGTGAAAGCGACTTCAATATCATGCCCTTCCAAATGTATGAAGGGATAAAGAGGTTCCTCTGAAAGGTTTTCTTCAAGCAAGTCCTTTAATCCATACTTCGATTTAAAACGCTTTCCGTTGTAACGAATCGTAAGTCCTTTGTTGAGATAAGAATAATAGCGCATCATGCGCTCAACAAATTCATTCCGGTAACGATATTTTTTAAACATCGCAGTATCCGGAGTAAATGTAATCAAGGTACCATTCTCTTCTTCCGTCCTTTTATTTTTCTTATCAATGCTCTGGGGTTCGCCACAGCAAAACTCAATTCTTCTCGTTTCCTTTTCACGAAAGGACTGAATATCAAACTTAGAAGAAAGAGCGTTAACCGCTTTAATTCCAACTCCGTTTAAACCAACTGATTTCTTAAACGCCTCTGAATCATACTTGGCTCCAGTATTTATTTTAGATGAACAATCGAGTAGCTTTTCCAGAGGAATTCCACGACCGTGGTCACGAACTATAACATTTTGTCCGTCGCACTCGATATCAATTTGTTTGCCAAATCCCATAACAAACTCATCGATACAGTTATCAAGTACCTCCTTAAGTAATACATAAATACCATCATCATCTGAAGAACCATCTCCCAGTTTACCTATGTACATTCCAGGCCGAAGTCGTATATGCTCTTTCCAATCGAGCGATTTTATACTTTCTGCCGTATAGTTATGTTCCGCCATATTTCCCTTTAATCCGTTCCACCTAATCTTGTTATGCGTACAACTTTCTTCTTTGTCGACAGGAAAAACACATGCAAGATTATTTTTTATTAAAATTCAGCTAAAATAATTATATCCATTTTTATGATTAAAGATTACAGTCTAGCAATAAGGCAGCTAAAAGATAAAGCATTTTGGAAACCAGTGGTGTGGTCCAGTTTGCTGTCCCTAATGATTTTTCCATTCATTTTGATAATTGGAGCAACCTCGGGCGGAATTCTATACGA
>CBFIBI010000053.1:0-14898 GCA_965660725.1 Opitutales bacterium | reverse complement strand
AGGAAAATGAATACACGCAATGGCTTACCGAAAAAGGACAGAATTGGTTTGATTTGCAGGGGGAGGCAATCAATCCCTATGTTCATTATGGTCCACCTGCTGAGTCTAGCCAGACTGCTTGGTGTGCAGAAAAAACCATAGACTTTATAAAAGCCGAACAGGGAAAACCCTGGTTTTTCAGCTTTAATTGTTTTGATCCGCATCATCCTTTTGATCCGCCCAAGGAGTATTTGGAACGATTTAATTTTGATGCTATGCCCTTGCCGAGCGTTCATCCAAGCGAAGCGGATGCAAAAACCACTTTTCAAAAACTTGACCGAATATGGGCACACAATAGCCCAGGGGAATTTCAGGTTGAGGCGATGACTGATCAAGACCGAAGAACAGTTTACGCAGCTTACATGGCAATGGTTTCTCTTATTGATGATCAGGTCGGAAGAATTCTGGATGCATTGGAGGAAACTGGACAGGCAGATAATACGCTTGTGGTCTTTATGTCCGATCATGGGGAAATGCTCGGGGATCATGGGATTTATTTCAAAGGACCTCATTTTTATGACTGTCAAATGAGAGTGCCTCTAATCATGAAATGGCCCCGTGGCGGAGTTTTAAGAAACCGGCAGGTAGATGGCTTTGTTGAGTTAGTTGATTTAATGCCCACATTTCTGGATGCCGCCGGTTTGAAAGTTCCTTCCGCGGTTCAGGGAAAAAGTTTATTGCCCTTACTGCAAGGAGGGGATGAACAGAATCTTTGCAAGAAGCAGGTCTATGCTGAGTATTACAATGCCTGGACTCACAATGATGCTTATGGAACAATGCTTCGAACCAAGGATTGGAAAATTGTGGTTTACCATGGGACCCATCAGGGGGAATTTTATAATTTAAAGGAAGACCCGGAAGAATTCTTTAATCTATGGAACAATCCTGATTTTGAGAAAGAAAAACAGGAATATGTGTTAAAATGTTTTGATGCATCAGTTCTTTCCATGGATCCTGATCCACCTCGTCTAGGTCTTTTTTAGAAATATTTTTTCCAAAAAATCGAAAAGGCTTGAATGGATTTCTAAGCATGTCAGTCTGCTACTTTTCATCTTCCAATGAACATACACGAATACCAAGCAAAACAACTATTCGCTGAGGCGGGTGTCGCTGTTCCAAACGGAACCGTCGCTCAATCTGCTGAAAATTTTGATCACGCCCTCTCTACTTTGCCGGAAGGTAAGGCTATTGTAGTAAAAGCCCAAATTCATGCGGGCGGTCGGGGAAAGGGAACATTTAAAGACGGTTTCCAAGGAGGCGTTCATGTGGTGTCTTCTCCGGCAGAAGCCAAGGAGAAAGCCCAGGCAATGCTCGGTAATGTACTTGTAACCAAGCAAACCGGAGAGGAAGGTAAGGAAGTCAGCACGGTATATTTTAACGAAGCCACAGATATTGAAAAAGAGTATTATCTAGCGGTTTTGATGGACCGTGCAACATCCAAGCCGGTTATTATTGCATCGACTGAAGGTGGAATGGATATCGAAGAGGTTGCGGAGAGTACTCCGGAAAAAATTCTCAAAGTATTAATCGATCCGACTCTGGGTTTACGCTCCCACCAAGCCCGACAAATTGCATTTGGTTTGGGATTAAATGGAGATTCATTTAAGCAATGCGTGAAATTAGTAACTAAGCTGTATGCTTTTTTCTGGAATAAGGATTGTTCTCAAGTTGAAGTTAATCCACTTGTCACCACACCGGATGGAGATGTTCTTGCCTTGGATGCTAAGGTTAATTTCGATGCTAACGCCCTTTTTCGTCATCCCGATGTGGTCGAACTTCGTGACTTAAGCGAAGAAGATCCCAAGGAAGTGGAAGCTTCTAAATTTGATTTGAATTACATCGCCCTTGACGGAAATGTTGCCTGCATGGTCAACGGTGCCGGACTGGCCATGGCCACCATGGACATTATTAAACACTATGGTGGATCACCTGCTAACTTTCTGGATGTTGGGGGAGGAGCAACGGAAGAGCAGGTCGAAAATGCATTCCGAATATTGGTTTCCGATGATGCGGTTAAAGCTATCCTCGTAAATATATTTGGCGGTATTATGAAGTGTGATGTAATTGCAACTGGGATTGTTAACGCAGCTCGTAAGTTGGAAATGAAAGTGCCATTGGTTGTTCGTTTGGAAGGAACTAATGTTGAACAGGGAAAGCAAATCCTCGCTGATAGCGGACTTGCTTTGGAGCCTGCAGATTCCTTGTCTGAAGCGGCCGAGAAAATAGTAAAATTAGCTGCAGAAGCTAATTAACCATCATATTTTTAAAGAGAAAAATTTATAATGAGCGTTTTAGTAAATAAAGATACCCGACTCGTGGTTCAAGGAATCACGGGCAGTGCGGGAAGTTTTCACACCACTCAATGCATGGAGTACGGAACCAATGTGGTGGCCGGCGTAACACCCGGTAAGGGAGGGCAGAAATTTCAGGATTCAGTTCCAGTTTTTGATACGGTACAGGATGCGGTTGACAAAGAAGGAGCAAATGTAGCCGCTATCTATGTGCCACCCCCCTTCGCCGCAGATTCCATTCTTGAAGCTATAGAAGCGGAAATCTCCTTGGTGATTGCAATTACCGAGGGTATTCCTGTGCGTGATATGGCAGAAGTTAAAGCACGCTTGGCCACTTCTAATACCCGTTTGATCGGTCCGAACTGTCCCGGAATTATAACTCCCGGTGAATGTAAGATTGGAATAATGCCCGGGTATATTCATAAACCAGGAAAGGTAGGAATTGTTTCCCGTTCAGGTACTTTAACTTACGAAGCTGTCTGGCAAATCACTCAGGCTGGACATGGGCAGTCAACCTGTATTGGTATTGGTGGAGATCCAATTAACGGGACCAGCCATTTGGATGCGGTGAAACTCTTTAACGAAGATCCCGATACGGATGCCATCATTCTGATTGGAGAAATTGGTGGTACTGCGGAGGAAGAAGCTGCTGAATTTATTAAGGAAAATGTGGATAAGCCCTGTGCTGCTTTTATTGCCGGTCGCACGGCACCTCCAGGCCGCCGCATGGGACATGCCGGTGCGATTGTTTCCGGAGGGAAAGGAACAGCTGAAGCTAAAGTGGAAGCCTTATTGGATGCTGGTATTTCTGTGGCGGAAACCCCGTCCCATATTGCCGAGGCACTTTTTAAAATTTATAATCCTTAGGATTAAATCTTAAAATGGATTAAATACTTTTCTCCCAACTCGGCTTGGGGAAGAAGTTGGTCCAAGTTCCAAATTTTGGCAGGATGAAGCCCGGTGCTGTTCAGTTCCTCTGTGTAATCGCCACCTTTCAAATAGAGGATTCCATTGGCAGGTGAATTCTTTGCTCCTTTGCGAATTTTATTATTTACCCATCCAAAAAAAGTGGGCAGGGCAGTAACTGCTCGGCCGATAATAAAGTCATAGGTTCGCTTTTTGGGTAATTCTTCGACGCGACCGCGTTTAACTACCGTGTTTGTCAGGTTAAGTCGCGTAACCATATCCTCGACAACCATAATTTTTTTCCCAATCGAATCCATAAGAGTGAATTGTGCCTGTGGGTAGCAAATGGCAAGGGGAATTCCAGGAAGTCCACCACCAGTTCCAACATCAAGAAGTTGTGCTTTGGGCATTAGGCGAAGAAAGTTGGTTATGGTTAAGCAGTGGGCCAAATGTTTCGTTTCCAAACGATCCATATCCTTTCTTGAGACCAAATTGATTTTGGAATTCCATTCCCTAAGTAAATCGGTGTATTGCTTAAGTTTTTCCCAATTTTCATCTGATAATTTAGGGAACCACTCTTTAAGTAAATTCCATGATTCTTCCTGATTATTCATGGATTATAATTGAGAGGCTAACTTACAAAAACCGGTTCGAAGCTCTTAACCAAATCATCGATTGCTTTGGCCTGTTTTAAAAAGCTTTCAAGCTTATCGAGGGGCAGGGCACAGGGGCCATCACATTTTGCTTCGCTGGGATTAGGATGGGATTCAAGGAAAAGACCACCGATACCCTGGCTCATACCGGCAAGCATAAGATCAAATACTGCCTGTCGACGACCACCAGCAGAATCATTTCGCCCACCGGGGATTTGCAAGGAGTGCGTGACATCGAAAACAACCGGACAGCCGGTTTGTTTCATAATTCCAAAATTTAATGGATCCACCACTAAATTATTATATCCAAACGAGGTTCCGCGTTCGCAGAGTAGTATGTTCTCATTTCCTGCCTCATTGAACTTCTTGATGATATGCCCCATTTCATGAGCCGCAAGAAATTGAGCTTTCTTGACATTGACTGGGCGTCCCGTTTCTGCAAGTGCAACCACCAGATCGGTTTGTCGGCAAAGAAAAGCGGGAAGTTGGAGAACATCAATCACTTCGGCAGCGGGCTTTGCCTGAAAGGGTTCATGAATATCCGAAATGACTGGCACTTGATATTTTTCTTTAATTTCGGCAAGGATTTCACATCCTTTATTCAGGCCCGGGCCACGGAAAGAAGTTATGGAAGATCGATTTGCTTTGTCGAAGGATGCCTTGAACACATAGGGAATTCCTAATTTTGAAGTTACTTCTTTATAATATGCGGCAATCTCAAGTGCGAGTTCACGGGACTCCAAAACATTCATCCCGCCAAAAAGTGTGAAAGGAAGATCATTTGAGATCTTCAGGTCGGCAACTTCGATTATCTGATGAGTATTCATGCGAAAGCGACCGCGGGAGGAGTCCCGTGCTCTGCGGAAACGATAATTCCGATACCACCGCGGGCATTAAAGTCGACTTCCACACGGCACCACCTTGGATCCAGTGCTTCAACTAAATCATCGAGTAATCGGTTTGCAAAATGTTCATGAAAGGTTCCCTCGTCCCGAAAAGTCCAGAGATAAAGCTTTAGGGATTTTGATTCTACGATTTTTTGATCGGGTACGTAGCGAATAAAAATTTCAGCAAAGTCGGGTTGTCCGGTTTTCGGGCAGATACAGGTAAATTCATTAGTTTTCAATTCCACCACATAATCACGTTCCGGATTTCGATTTGGAAAAGTTTCCAGATTTCGATTTGGGTGGGTTCCACCTTCGCCAAGCTTTGTCAGATTTTTGTGTTCTGGATTTGATTCACTCATAAAGAATCATATTCTCATGAGTTTGAGTTTTGAGCAATTCTGAAAAGGGCGGTTAATTTAAACATTTAGAGAGTTTTGTGATTTTGTGGATAAGGTGATGCTTAATTTTTCAAGAAAAATATTCCTTGGTACCTCAATTGCACCTAGCTTTTCTAAGTGAGGGGTGTGGACTTGGCAGTCGATAAAGTGAAAGTTTTGCTTCAATCCAATTTCAACAAGTTTTGCCAGACAGAGTTTAGACGCTTCCGGTTCTTTATAAAACATCGATTCTCCAAAAAAGGAATTTCCTAGCTTTAAACCATAAAGTCCACCTACTAAATGTTCTTTTTGATATGCTTCTATTGAATGAGCAATACCCATTTTGTTAAGTTTACAGTAATCCTCAATCATATCGTCTTCAATCCATGTGCTTTCCTGATTGGGTCGTTTAGCTTGGGCACAGGATTGGATCGTTTGTCGAAAATTTTGATTGATACGAATTTCAAATTTTTCTTCTTTAATCGCTTTTTTCAAGCTCCGTGAAATCTTGAACTGTTCTAGGAAAAGAAGAAATCTCGGATCCGGTGAAAACCAATGCCAAAGAGGGTATTCACCAATTTTAAGCCATGGGAAAATACCATTTTTATAGGCATGGATGAGTCGTTCAATACCTAATGTTTCACTGACTGCAACGAGTCCCTGACTGTCTGTCAATGCAGGATCCGGAAACCATACTGGATCTCGATCGTCCAAAAAATAAAGCTTTACCACAATTCAAGTAGAGGAAATATCAAGCAGGCTGATTTCCGGGCGACAATTGAATCGTAAGCCCCAAAGATTTCCAACCCCACGAGTAATATGAATTTGTCTCCCTTTCCAGTTATGTAAACCTTCAACCATAGTGTGGTCTTTCACCGGAGCGAAGGGAGTCCAATTTACAAAAGGGATTTTCAATTGCCCTCCATGAGTGTGACCACAAAGCATAAGATCCCATTTGTAATTTGCCAATAATTCCTTGGAGTCTGGATTATGGCATAATACAATGGATGCAGTATTCCCGGATTCTTTTGTTATTTTACTAAGACATTTTTGAGGCAGACATGTATTTGACCACAAGTCTCCTACTCCTGCGATAGAGATTGGGTTTCCTTTGAGGTAGATCGATTCTCTTTGGTTATGCAGTAATCTGATACCTGATTGTCTGAGCATGTTTTCAATTTCCAAGGAATTTTTAGGACCACCTCTTGAAGCAGACCAATCTCCTCCGTCATGGTTTCCAAGCGATGCAAAAGTGGGAACCTTTCTTGCGTACTTAGACAAAGTTAAACTCATTTTTTTAAGCTCGTTTCCACTTTTTTGACTAGTTATGAAATCACCCGTCATTACACATAAGTCAGGAGAGAGTGAATAACCGGAGTGCAGAGCAAAATCAATATCCTCAAGGGAAACCGTGTTTGAAAAGTGTAAGTCTGAAAGATGCAGTAATTTTATAGAATTTTTACTTTGAATTGAGGATATTTGAATTTTTTTTCGGGTTATCTCCAACCAGTTTGCTTCAAATCGTGAATATAAGAATGAACTCAAAACTGAGCCGATCCCAATAATTGACTTTAGAAAAAAGTTTCTCCTGCTGTTTTCTCCGTGAATCTTCTCTTGCTTCTGCTTTTTATTGTCTTGAGTTAATTGGTAGTCAGGAGCTTTTCTTTGCATTTTGTATTAACCCATTAATCAATACCACCGACTTCATCAAAATTTTCCAATTGTTCAATCAAGTCGCGTTGCGGAATAGTTTTCTCTTTTCCGCTTCGGAAATCTTTAATTTTTATTTCGCTTTTTTCCCGTTCGTCACCGCCAAGAATTAAGCCATAACGGGCACCACTTTTACCCGCTTCCTTAAACTGTTTTCCAAAGGCAGCGTTTTTCAGTGAATAGGAAACTGAGAAACCTGCTTTACGACATCGGGATACTATTGATATCCCAAAATTCTTGTTTTCAGTCTCACAAAGTAGGTACAGGTCGGGTGCAAGTACATAAGTGGGAAGTAGACCATTTGATTCGAGGCAATCACTAAGAGTCATGTCACCAATTGCAAAACCTGCCGCGGGCATATCGATATTTCCCGAGAGCTTCTTAATAAGATGATCATAACGACCACCACCGGCGAGTGCACGACCTTCTCCCGATGCCTCAAATGCTTCATAAACAAAACCCGTGTAATATGCCAAACCTCGGACAATAGATAAATCGATTTCAATACACTCTTTTGCATTATGAGCTTCTAATAAATCAATCAATGTAAACCAGTCTTTTGCTCTTTCTTCACCTTGTTCTCCAGATTTTTGCAGCTTATCAGTTAATTCTTCGAGTGAGTTAATTTCTTTAATTTCTTGGATTTGTTTATAAATTTTTTCCTCCTTCTGTGGTATAATTTTACTAAGTGCTTCCACGGTTTGCTCTGGTTTTCTTCTTTCGCTCTTATCTATTGCATCAAGCACTCCGGGTCTTTGCTCCTCGCTAATTCCCATGTTATTTAAGAAAATGACCCAGGATACACGATCACTTAAGCGTATTTTAAAATCTTTGCTGGCTAGTCCCAATGTTTCTAAAATAGCAACTAAAAGAGAAATTAATTCGGCATCTGCTTGTAGGTTTGATTCCCCGAGAAGGTCGGCATTAAATTGATAAAAAGAACGTCCTCTTCCTTTTTGAGGTCTTTCGTATCTAAAATGTTCACCGATATTAAACCATTTGACTGGCTTAGGAAGGGAGTTGGCACGGGATGCAACCATCCGGGCAAGGGTAGGAGTTAATTCAGGTCGAAGGGCAACCTTCCTTTCGCCCTTGTCTTCAAAGTGAAAGAGTTGACTGACAATTTCTTCGCCTGATTTTTCAATATACAAATCCAATGGTTCCAAAACTGGAGCATCATACTCAGAAAAATGGAATGCATGGGCAACCGTACGAAACACGCGAAAAAGGTGGTTTCGACGGGCACAAGCTTCCGGTGGGAAATCCCGAAAACCGGGTAAAGTCTCAAACATTTTGTTTAAATAAACTTAAGAAGGATCGATTTCGTCTAAGTCAATCTTGGCCAAACCGTTCTTCATTTCTTTGCCCGCCTTGAATTTGACCACCGCACGACGAGGAATCATTACATCAGTTTCAGGTTTGTTTGGATTTCTTCCAACCCTAGATTTTCTAACCTGAAGTTCAAAGACCCCAAATTTTCGAAGCTCGATGTTTTTTCCACTGCAGAGTGCATCCTGCATAATATCTAAGGTTTTTTGAACTATTTCACGGACATGTTCATGGTTATGATTACCTTGCTCATAAATTTTTTGAACTATGTGGCGCTTGGTCAGATTGTTTGACATGGTAGATAATTCGGTTTGAAAGACTTTTACTTTAGGGTTAGTTTGTCTTTCATAGATTCCTGTTACTCAATGACCTGTCAAACCCATTTTTTAAAAAATGACCAAGAAAGATGATGATAATCCTTTAGAGGAAATTCAAAAACAACTTCGTGACTTAATGAACAACAAAAATGTTCAAGTCGCTTTTGCTCCTTTCATGGAGTCGATGAAAGCCAATGCAGGGGAGAATAAAGAAGAAAAAAAAGAAAAACCTTCTCCCCCTGCAGATTCTGAAGTTTCCAGGGATGAGCAGTTGGAGACTATTCGATCATTTGACCGTCGTCCCAAAGAGATTCGTGACTACTTGGATCGTTTTGTTATTAAGCAGGAACAGGCAAAACGGGTCCTTTCGGTGGCGGTTTGTGATCATTATAATCATGTCCGTAGATGTTTAGGCGACGAAAAGTTAGCTAAAACGGAATATGTGAAACCTAATGTTCTCCTTCTTGGGCCAACTGGAGTAGGAAAAACATTCCTCATGCGTAATGTGGCAAAGTTAATAGGTGTTCCTTTTGTCAAGGCTGATGCAACCAAGTTTTCTGAAACTGGATATGTTGGGTATGATGTGGAAGATATTGTGCGTGATCTTGTGAAAACTGCAGACGGGGATGTTGAGCTCGCAGAATTTGGAATTGTTTATGTCGATGAGATTGACAAAATAGCATCGGAGTCCTCCAAAAATGGGAAGGATGTTTCTGGTCGTGGAGTGCAAATAAACTTACTCAAGTTGATGGAAGAAACTGAGGTCAATTTACATGCTCCGCAAGACATGATGGGCCAAATGAAAGCATTTATGGATATGCAGAAAGGTAATAAGCCCAAGAAAAACACAATTAGTACGCGCAACATCCTATTTATTGTTAGTGGTGCTTTTGATCAACTTGGAGAAAATATTCGTAAAAGATTGGATTTGAACAGAATTGGATTTGGATCCAACGAAGAAAACCTTTCATCAGGGGAATCAGCCAATCGCTTTTTGTCCAAAGCGGAAACGCGTGATTTTATTGATTACGGATTTGAGCCAGAATTTATAGGTCGTTTGCCTGTACGTGTATCCTGCGAAGAATTAACAAAAGAGGACTTAGCTGAAATCTTAAATTCTTCTGAAGGTAATGTTCTTGAGCAGTACAGGAATGATTTTTCGGGTTATGATATAAGTATCCGGATTGGAGATGATGCGATTCAGAAAATTGCAGAAAAAGCAGCAAATGAAAAAACTGGAGCCCGAGGATTGGTTACAATTTTGGAAAAAACATTTCGTGATTTTAAATTTGAACTTCCCTCTACTGCTATTCGTGATTTTTCCGTTAACGCAAATACCGTTGAAAATCCAAATGATGAATTGGAAAAACTGCTCGAGGAAAAAAGGGATCAATTGGACGATTCTTTATTGGAGGATGTGGATCGATTTGCTGAAAGCTTTAAGAAAGAAAGTGGTTTCCTATTGAAATTTCGAAAAAATGCGAAGATTGCTATTGTTAAAGAATCTATATCCGAGAATCGATCCGTCCGGGCTATTTGCGACAGAAAATTTTCCGACTTTATCCATGGCTTAGGCATCATAAATCAAAGAACAGGTAAAAAAGAATTTGTGGTTGATAAAAATGTCGTTGAGGATCCGGATAAGGAATTATCTAAATGGGTGGTTGAAAGCTTTGGAAAACAAAAGGACTCCTGAAATTTGAGCAAACCGGATCCGGATGCAGTTCGTGCTACTTTTACCCGGGTTGCACATAAATATGATCTGGCGAATCATTTACTATCTGGTGGGATCGATTTTTCTTGGCGAAAACAGTTGGTTCATTTAGCCAATCAAAAACCCAGTCCTTCTATACTTGATCTTGCTACCGGAAGCGGGGATGTGGTTTTTGCATTACAAAAAAAAATCACCTCAGTAAAAAATATTACCGGTGTTGATTTTTGTGAAACCATGCTGGTCGAAGCTCGAAATAAGCAAAAGTTGTTAAATCTTGATGAAGATAAATATTCGTTTTTACTCGGTGATTGTTTGAACCTTCCATTTTCTGACGAAAGTTTTGATTTGATTACAATTTCTTTTGGACTCCGAAACTTGGCCGACCGACAAAAAGGGCTTTCAGAAATGTATCGCGTTCTAAAACCCAAGGGGCGTTTGATCATTTTAGAATTTAGCCAACCGTTTTGGTGGTTCCGACCAATATATTATTTTTATTTACGTTTAATACTACCTTGGTTGGCAAGATGGGTCACTGGAGATAGGGAAGCTTATTTGTATCTAGGTACCAGTATTTCAAACTTTCCTAATCGAGAAGAATTGTGCAAGGAAATTGAGGGAGTTGGATTTGTTGAAGTTAAAGAAAAGCCCATGACTTTTTCAATCGTCTCATTACATTGTGGAGAGAAAAAAGCTTAATCTTTACGCAGGGCCATTCTTAGGTCGAAGAGATTAGTGACTGGTTTTTTGCAGGAATAGTTTTCACAAATGTAAACCGCCCCTCGATTATCAATAAGTCCGTATTTTTTCAGATAAGGTGCAATTTTTAGAATTCCTCCCTTCTTTTTTAATCCTGTCGGACGGAAAAGTAATACTTTTGAGGGAAGGAATTGTTTTTTGATTTCTTTTAATAATGGCGAGTTTTTAATTTTCTCAGGATTCTCAGCAATGATAATTTCTTTAGCTGAAGCTAGAGCAAAATCCAAAGCTTGCAAAAGTACTTCAGTTCCCTGGGGGTTTTTTTCAAGAAATCCTGAGAATGCAGAAAATAATTTATCTGCAGACTCTAGGTATTTTTTCATACCAGTTATCTTATTGATTCTGAGTAAGTTTAAAGCCATAACCGAGTTGCCGGATGGTATAGCACCATCATAGATTTCTTTTGCTCGTATTAATAATTCTTCACCGTCATCGGCAGTCATGAAGAAACCCCCATTATTTTTGTCTTCAAAATGTTTAAGAGCAAGGTCGGTTATTTGTATTCCCGCCCTGAGGTATTTTTCATCAAAGCTTGCTTCATACAGGTCAAGTAAGCCTTGTCCCAAAAATGCGTAGTCTTCAAGATGTGCAGGTAAACCTGCCTTTCCTTTGCACCATCTTTTGAGAAGACGACCGTCATTTCTTCTCAAAGATGACAAGCAAAAGTCGGCAGCTCTCTTGGCTGTATCCAAATACTCTTTTCGCTCTAGTACCATCGAAGCTTTTGAAAATGCACTAATCATTAATCCATTCCAGTCCGTAAGAACTTTATCATCTTTTTGTGGGCGTATTCGTTTTTTTCTTTCGATGAAAAGCTTGTTTTTCCATGATAATATTTTTTCTCTGAGCTTTTCCGGTTGGATCTTTTGAATCGTAGCATGCTCCTCAATCGATTGATTTAAATGAGGAATATTAGATCCTGTTTTTTTATGAGTAACTTCGTCTAAATAGTTACCTTTTTCAGACAGTTGATAGATCTCTGAAAAAACAGTCCCGTCTTTTTGACCAAGTATTTTTTTTATCTGTTCTATTTTCCAGATATAAAACTTTCCTTCTTCCCCATCACTGTCAGCATCTTCAGCAGAATAAAAACCGCCTTCAGGTGATGTCAAATCACGGGTAACATAAGTAAGTATTTCATTTGCCGTGTTTGCATAATAAGAATTTCCAGTTACTTGAAAGCATTCTAAATTAGCCAGGCAAAACAATGCCTGATCATAGAGCATCTTTTCAAAGTGTGGGACAAGCCATTTGTTATCCACTGAGTATCTATGAATTCCATAGCCAACTTGATCATAAACTCCGCCTTGATGAATTTTTTGCAGAGTGTGTTCAACCATTTCCAACGCTTCCAATTTGCCCGTTCTATTGTAATATCGTAGAAGGAAACTCAAATTATGAGCAGTTGGGAACTTTGGACTCTCTCCAAATCCACCAAATTTGTAATCATAATTTTCTTTAAGTGCAAAGAAACAGGCATCTAAATGAGATGCATTTAAATCTCCACCAGCTCGATTTTCCTCAAGCTCATGTAAGCTTTTAATGATTGCTTCGCCAATCTCGGTAACTTTTTGACGCTCCTTTTTCCATATGTGTGCGAAATGAGGAACTAGTTGTAACATCGACGATTTTGGGAAGTATGTCCCTGCAAAGAATGGAACTTTATTGGGTGACATAATAACTGTCATTGGCCATCCACCTCGCCCCGTCATCATTTGAGTAACCGACATATACAGATGATCCAAGTCAGGTCTTTCTTCGCGGTCCACCTTGATACATACATAATCTTTGTTTAATACATTGGCCACTTCCTCATCTTCAAAAGATTCATGCTCCATGACATGACACCAGTGACACGTTGTATACCCTATGGAAAGAAAGATTGGTTTATCCTCCTCAATTGCCTTACTGAATGCTTTTTCTCCCCATGGATACCAATCGATTGGATTTCCCGCATGTTGAAGTAGGTAAGGACTGCTTTCAAATATTAATCTATTGAATTCTTTTCCGCCATCTGGAGGCAATCGAGAAATAATCGATGAATCAGGCAACGATACTTTTACTTTTTGTTCGTTATTTAAGTTCGTTAAAAGCTTTTTGCTGTTTTGTTCATGTTCTTTAAGTTGTGAATTATCGTCTCTTTTAGATATCTCAGAACATGCTGTTGAGATCAAAAAAAAGATAGCAACTTGAAGCGATTTTGGTAACTGCATAAGCACACCTTTAAGTCTGATGCAGTTTTTGAGAACTTAGCTTGAGGTCTAGATTTTTATACAGAAATTAAATCTCTTAGTGAATCCACTCTTTCTTGAATTTCCGATGCACCAGCAGATTCTAGTCGGTCGCATCCAAATGCTTCAACGGTTAAACTGGCAGTGGATGTGGCATAAAGCATAGCCTCTTTGATTGATTGGAAATCGTATGAATTACGGGAAGCCATTCGACCAATCAAAGCACCGGCAAAAGAATCGCCGGCACCTGTTGGATCGCGGAGTTCAGTGACAGGAAATGCAGGGAGTGCAAAAAGGCCATTTTCATGAAAAAGGATCGCACCATGCTCTCCTTTCTTGATAATAACAGATTCTGGGCCCATCTCACGTAACTTATTGCCAGCAAGAATAATATTTTTTTCTTCTGTCAGTTCTTCAGCTTCGGTATCATTGATAACGAATAAATTGATTCTTTTTATCAATTCGAGAAGAGCATTTCGTTCGATATCTATCCATAGATCAATCGTATCAGCAAGTACATAAGATTTACCTTCTAATTGATCAAGAACATGGGACTGAAGGGCAGGGTGAATATTCCCTAAAAGTACAAAAGGAGTATTTTTATAGGAATTTGGAAGGTCCGGACGGAATTTTTCAAAAACATTTAGCTGTATATCTAGCGTGTCACGTTTGTTAAAATTCTCGTGGTATTTTCCTTTCCAAAAAAATGTTGGACCACTTTCGTCTTTTTGAACACCTTCTAAATCGATACCTCTGGAACGCAGTCGGTCTAGATATTCTTCGCCAAAATCATTTCCAATAACTCCGACCATTTGGACATCTGTATAATAACTAGCTGCGAATGAGCAGTAGGATGCAGCACCGCCAAGAATATGCTCTTTTTCTCCATAAGGAGTAATGACATTATCAAATGCAACGGAGCCGACCACAAGGAGTGGTGACACAGTAGAGGAATCGGTTTGTATTCGGTCAGACATAAAGTTTGAATATAAGACTATCCATAGCGAGGCTCAAGCGAACAAGTGAAGATAGCAAAAAATTTGAGAGATTTTTTTAAATCTTACCCCAAATTTTTTCCATGAGAGCATATGTTTTTGGATCATGTTCTTGGAGCTCAGCTCGAACGAAAGGAAAGAAATCATTAACTCCAAGATAAGATTCTGTCATTTCAGCAAAAAATTCTTTGTGGTTTGTTCGAGCATAGTGACTCGTTTTTCCACCTCTGAACAGAAGAACTCTCTCGTATAATCTTTCTTTTTCAGCCCGTTGATAGGCTTCTATAATTTCTTTGTGGTTAAAATTAAGAATCTGATCATGGTAAGAGTGGGCAAGTTCATGAAGAATCACATAAGGATGCTTTGCCCATTGGTCTTTGCTGAGAAGTTGCCTGGCTCTTGGTATATGAACTCTTTTCTCAAGTGTTGGATCATGATTATTACTAAGAAGCCAACCTTTACTTGGATGGTATTGCATATTTCCAAGTTTATGATCGAGGTCCACCCGAATGAAAAGCTTTTGTAAAGTTTTAACTCTTTGCGAATCAAGGATGTAAGTGATTCTTTGTAGATGGTTGGCAAGCGCTTTTTTTACATTAAGAAAGAGTTTTTCGTTTTTTGGATTTTTGAAAACTGGATTCCATTCAACTGGCCAGCCTTCGACACTTTGCAAAAAAGGCTTTAAAAAGCTTT
>CBFIBI010000052.1:0-15957 GCA_965660725.1 Opitutales bacterium | reverse complement strand
CGCCATAACCGAAGTGGTGCCTTTTATGGGAAGCAATCCGACCTTGGGTACTAATCCGCACTCCTGGGGCTTTCCTACAACCGAAGCAATCGGGTTTCCTATCGTGATTGACTGGGCTACTTCGGTTATTGCTATGGGGCGAGTTCAGCAACTCAAAAGGGAGGGTAAGTCACTTCCTCAGGGTGCCGCAGTTGATGGCGATGGCAATGAGACCATCGATCCTAATCAGGTTGCAGCACTTAAACCTTTTGGTGCACACAAGGGCTATGGTTTATCCTTGATTAACGAATTGGTTGCCGGGTTTATTGGTGCATCAAAGCCCACATTGCGAAGTAAGCATTTAGATGATGGGGATAAACATACCCCAAATTTTTACTTTCAGGTTATCCATCCTGAAGCACTCAGTAGTGGAGCCTTTGCTCATGGTCGAAATCAGTCTGAAAATATAAAGATTGTACTTGATGATATTCTAGGCACCGGAAATGAAAATTGCATTTTACCTGGGGAAATTGAAGCCAAATTTGCCAAATTGTCAGAACAGGCGGGGGGGCTTCTCTTTTCTGAAAAAGAAATTGATGAGTTCAACATAATAGCAGAGCAATGCGAGATGGAACCATGGAAGATGAGTGATTTTCAAATAAGCGAATAATTCTGATAAGGAAATAATATGAGTCTTGAAATCAAATCAAAATCTGACTGCCAGTATGACCTCGTGTCTCTTGGTGAAATCATGCTTCGTCTCGATCCGGGAGAAGGCAGAATTCGAACTGCCCGGAGTTTTTCCGCCTGGGAAGGGGGAGGAGAATATAATGTGGCCCGCGGTCTTCGAAGGTGTTTTGGTATGGATACAGGAGTGGTCACTGCGTTTGCCGATAATGAGATTGGCCGATTGATTGAAGATTTTATTTTACAGGGTGGGGTGGATACTTCGCTCATTAAATGGATTCCTTATGATGGGCTGGGTCGCGAGGTAAGAAACGGCCTGAATTTTACGGAGCGAGGCTTTGGAATACGGGGAGCAGTAGGAGTCCCAGATCGTGGTTTGACTGCAGCTTCTCAGCTAAAAGTCGGAGATATCGACTGGGATGATTTGTTTGGCAGGCAGGGCGTTCGCTGGTTTCATACCGGTGGAATCTATGCCGCGTTATCTGAATCCACTGCTCAGGTAACGGCTGAGGCTGTACAGTCTGCTCAGAAATATGGAACAGTTGTTTCTTATGACTTAAATTATCGGCCTTCTCTGTGGAAATCAATTGGTGGGATTGAAAAAGCTCAGGAGGTCAATCGTGCGATCGCCCGAAATGTGGATGTGATGATTGGAAATGAGGAAGACTTTACCGCCTGCCTTGGATTTGAAGTTGAGGGTGTGGATGAAGCGATTTCAAGTATTGAAGTGGATAGCTTTAAAAAAATGATTACCCAAGTCGTAGCTGAATTTCCCAATTTTAAGGCCACTGCCACCACATTACGTACCGTTAAGACTGCAACTTTGAATGATTGGGGGGCCATCTGTTGGCAGAACGGACAATTTTATGAGGCCGAGCATCGTGCGAATCTTGAGATCATGGACCGGGTTGGTGGAGGAGACAGCTTTGCTTCTGGTTTGATTTATGGATTTTTACAGGGGCATGATGGAGATAAAGCCGTCAATTATGGTGCTGCTCATGGTGCTTTGGCGATGACAACACCTGGAGATACTTCAATGGTTACTGGTGCTGATGTTGAAAAACTTATGGGTGGTGGTGGTGCCCGTGTTGTCAGGTAAACTCTAAAATTATTTTTTATGAAAGAATTATTCAATATTGAAGGACAAGTTTTCGTTGTGACAGGCTCAACTGGGGTACTTGCAGGGGGTGCTGCAAAGTATTTGCAACACCAGGGAGCTAAAGTGGTTTATCTTGGGCGTAATCAGGCAAAAGTGGATGCGGTTATGGATGAAGCAAGGAAAATTTCTGATCATTGCATGGGTGTAATTTCTGATGTGCTTGATGAGGATGGTTTGAATGCAGGGTATGAGAAAGTGATGAATGAGTTTGGCCGGATTGATGCACTGATTAACGGAGCGGGTGGTAATATGCCCGGTGCAACGATTGGACCGGATAAGGAAATTTTTGATCTGAGTCTAGATGATTACAGTCAAGTGATGGACCTTAACTTAAAGGGCACGGTATTACCTACTCTTACATTTGCAAAGGCTTTTAAGGTTCAGGGCTCAGGCTCAGTAATCAATTTTTCTTCTATGTCTTCAGGGCAGGCTTTAACAAGGGTTTTGGGATATTCCAATGCTAAGGCGGCTATTGATAATTTTACTCGTTGGATGGCTACAGAAATGGCACATAAATACGGAGACGGTGTCCGGGTAAACGCAGTGGCTCCCGGCTTTTTTATTTCTAATCAAAATCGCGCTTTATTACTGAATGAAGACGGAACTTTTACGGAACGTGGTCAGCAGGTTATCGATAAAACTCCTTTTAAGCGATTCGGTGAGGAGGAAGAAATCTACGGAACAATTCATTATCTTCTCTCGGATGCCGCTTCTTTTGTAACTGGTACAGTAGCTGCGGTTGATGGTGGCTTTTCCTCTTTTTGCGGGGTCTGATAAACTGCACAACTGCCTTCGTGAAAGCAAAGTATTATTCAACTTCTGAATTGGCAGAAAAAACTGGTACTTCCCGTCAGGTTATTTCTGCAATTATTAACGAAAAATGGAAAGAAAAGAGAATTTCCCAAGCCACTTATGATCGAATTAAGCAGGCAATGGATGATTTGGGTTTTGTGCCAGACCGAACCGCAACCTCTCTTAAAAAAGATAGGAGAAAAACAGTAGGGCTTCTTTGCCATGGACCTCTTTACTCTCATATTTTAACAGCAATAGAAAAATTGAATCATCATTTCCTAGATCAGGATATTCCAGTTGAAATGCATATTAGTGCTGAAGGCGGACTTGCAGAAGGTTTGCGAGATTTAATGGGACAGAGGGTGGAAAGCGTAATTTTACTTCTTAGCCCAATGACTAGAAATTTTGGTGAAGTTGATTTAAAGAACCCTTCAATTCTCAAGTTGCTCAGGGCTGTGCCGAGTATCATTTACAATTTTCCTTTTGGTATTCATGAACAATCCCTTGAAAAAGAACTTGTCAATGGGGGTGCTCAATTGATCGGGTTTTCTAAGAAGCAGGCTTATACAAATTTTTTCAAAGAATTAGCAAAGAATGGAAAGACAAGAATTTTGGTTGACGACAAAATATGTTCTTTGTTTGAACCAGGGACACCAGTGAGCAGGGTTTGTGAAAATTTTGACCGTTTGGATACCTATCCAAATCCTCAAAGCGATAAATTAGATCAAAATCCTTTTCTTATTGGTGAAAAACTTGCTCATCAGTTCCTTAACAAGATTCTCGAGCTTAAGTATGATTTTATTTTAACATCGTCGGACCGGATTGCTCAAGGAATGGCGGTTGTTTTAAGTGAGGCCGGTTTGTCGATTCCTGGAGAAATAAACATCTTAGGCTTTGATAGAATAAATTCGGTACCTTATTTTAAACATTCTTTGCCAACAATTGAAGTTCCTATTGAGCAAATGATTAACAAACTTCTTACCACATTAAAAAAGAAAAGTTGGAATGGACACGCCTTTCAGGCTGAAGCCAAATTGATATCAGTTTAATACTATTATTGATTTTAAAGTTGATGTATTATCTTCATCTTGTTGGGATTGATGGTAATATATTAAATGAGTACAGTAGACCAGTTTGAGAGCGTTTTTAAGGCAGCAGCCAAAGCAACATATTTTCATGAAAAGCCATCCGTTCAAAAAGTTTTGCTGGTTACTGATATGGATGAGTCACAATCAAAATTATATTTGAATTTGGTTGGGGATTTCTTTTCAAATTCTCTTCTTCCTTCCTCGACTGAATGGAATCTACTTTCAAGAAATGATTTTGTTTCAGTAAAGGACTTGCTTGGCAGAGTTGAGGAATATCGTCCTGATTTACTGATTACTTATCGTAATTTAAAGAGTGAATCATGGAAATGGCCTTACAGCTTGGGAGAACATCTTGATGTTCTTACTCAGGTAACCTCCACCCCAGTCTTTGTTTTGCCTCATCCGGACCGGGATGGTTCAACGGATCTTTTGTCAACGAAACCAGAAAAAATTATGGCTGTCTCGGGTCACATGTGCGGAGAGGGTTCTTTAATTAGATACGCATCTGCATTCACCCCAGATGGCGGTAAGTTATTATTGAGCCATGTCGAAGATAAAGCTACTTTGTCTAGGTATCTCGATGCAATTGATAAAATACCAGATATTGATTCTGCTGTTGCTCGTGAGACTTTGCTCAATCGCTTGCTTAACGATGCCAAAGATTTCTCAGAATCCGCACGGGAAGGATTGAAAGAAGCTGGGCTCAATATCACTGTGGAGTGTATGGCCCAATTAGGCTCGCGTTTGGAAGATTACCGAAAACTGATTGATGAAGGAGAGGTTGACCTTTTAGTGATGCATGCGAAAGAGGATGATCAATTGGCTATGCATGGAATGGCTTATCCGCTTGCCGTTGAACTTCGAGAGGTGCCTATTCTTTTACTATGAATGGAATTCATTCAATCATTGCATCTGCTTCCGGTCATACGGTTGGTTCCAGTGTAACATATTTGTTTTTCGGTGTTCTGGTCTGCATGATTTTATGTTTGGCTTTGGAAGAAAAAATTCATGCAAAAAAGTCGGTTATTGTTGGATTGTTTTCAATAATTTCTTTGTTTTTAGGTGCCTGGTTTGAGCTACTTCCTTTCGAGGATGTAGGTGGTCTTATGATTGGTGGTCATAAAATTAGTATGCCTGTTTACATACCTGGAGTGGATTGGGAAGTAATTGCCATTATTCTTGGATCTTCTCTTTTTGTTGATGTGACAAGTAAATCAGGTCTGTTCACTTGGATTGCGGTCAAATTAACTAAACTTTCAAGCGGGGATCCTCTTCGTCTTCTAATTTTATATGGTGTGATGACGGTAATTTTCTCAGCCGTTTTAAATAATGTGACAGCAATGATTATTGTTGGTTCCCTTACAGGAGTTTCTCTAAAAAAATTAAATCAGTCTGAAAAACTGCTCGGTTTTCTTCTTATTGAAGGACTCCTGACCAATATTGGGGGTTTGCTTACTCTGATTTCCTCCGTACCCAATATCATTGTCGGAAAAACTGCCGGAATTGAGTTTGTCGATTTCTTTATTAAAGCAGCTCCTTATGTTTTTGTGGCAACAATTGTTACAATTTGGTTAGGCTCGAAGCTTTTCAAAATTAGTTCATTAAAAACAGACGCTGAAAAAAATTCTGCTAAAAAACTGGTTTCTGGATTTGATGAAAACGAGGGGATTGAATCACCCGGGTTTTTTCGATTTGGAGCAATAATGACATTCGTCTTTATTGGGACTGTTGCTATGACATCTCAATTGCCTGTTCTGAATGAACTTGGCTTAGGATTTGTAGCACTTGCGTTTGCAGGGATTATGCTCGTGCGGTTTAAGTCAGTGGCCGATCGCTTTTACAAAGCAATTGATTGGGACCTGATTGTTTTCTTTGTTTGTCTATTTGCTGTGATTAATGTCATGGAACATGCATTAGTGCTTAATTTAATCGGTGATTGGCTTAAGCCTATCCTTGGTTTGGGTGATTCTGCCGGTCCAGCAGCTCTATTGGTTGCCTCGGCTGCGGCCAGTTCGGTTACTGATAATATTCCCCTGGCTGCAATGTTGGCTAAAATACTCGGAGGCATACCAGAAATGGCTTCCAATCCAGACAGTCCTTATTGGTGGGCGGTAATTTTTGGTTCAAATCTGGGTGGTAATATTACACCAATCGGGTCAGCATCCACTTTGGTTTCTGTAACCATTATTCATAAATATGGATTGAAACTTTCTTTTGCAGGGTTTGTTAAAGTGGCACTTCCCTATGCGATTATTCAACTTGCCTTGGGGGTTGTGTATCTTTTTTTAACCAGCTGACCCTTTGGATTTTAAGTATCCTTTCGATTTTCAATGGCCAGGTTTTCTACCTATAATAATAGCTCCAAAGATAAGGAAAGCACCAAGCAGTAAACGTAACATTTCACCAGTTTGAAAACCTTCGATTTCTCTAAAGATCAATAGAGAAAAAATTACGGCAAGCGGGACAACTGCATTATTAAATGCTGCCAGAGTTGCCGGAGTAGAAAGTGTTGCACCTTTGTTCCATAAAAAAAATCCTAGTCCGGATGCTACAAATCCGAGGTAAAAAATTGACTTCCATTGTTCAGGATTAATTTCTAGGGAGCTCCAATTTGTAAAAATAAGACTGAAACAAGTTGCACATAATACACCGCCAATAGAGAGAAGAGAAAAGATTTCTCGGTCTTTGATTTGCGAGTTTTTTCGTTTCCAGTCTCTGTATGCCACCTGTCCAAAAGCAAAAGCTATTCCCGCAGCCTGCATTAGAAAAAAGCCGATCCATATATCACCGCTTGGTATACTTTTAATTTTAATACAGCCTGCTCCGAGTACCGATAATAAAGCTACAAATAAATAATACTTGGAAAACTTTCTTTTACGAAGGTCATGTATGAGGACGACATAAACGGGAGTTAAAATAGAAAATATAGCCACAATATGAGAGGGTATATACTTAAAAGCTTGCATGTAAAAGCTATACATTAATCCAAATTGAATAGCTCCATAGAGTAGCAAACGAATACAGTTATTCGTACCTATTAATTTTAGCTGCAGGAAAGGAAGAAAAAGAATAGAAGCACAACCAAGGCGAATAGTGGCTACGATATACGGATCAACTCCAGTTAAAGAATTTCCAATTAGGCCAAAAGAAAATGCCCAAAGAAGTGAAACCGTTCCCAGGTGGATCATAGTCGTCTAAGATTTATTCTATCGGCAGGAAGACAGACATGCCGTTAGCCCTTTAATTGTAATTCTTAAAATACTTTACCAGCTGTAGGTTGCTCCCAGGGAAAACTGGTCGCCACGACCGGGGGTGCCGGGTACATCCTGGAAGTTTTCATCCCAGGGTTTTTCATATGCAACGAATATTTCTAAATCACTAAATTTTACAGGATAGTAGCTTGCTGATATATGACTGAAATAAGTACTTTGAGGTCCGGTTCTTAATATATTTTCTCTTTGTTTCCTCCATTCATTGTCTAAGCGAATCACTAAAAGTTCAGATGGGTTAAAAATAAAAGCTAATGTAGCACGATGCTCGGGGAAGTTGAGGGCATAAAAACTACCGTATACATTTTCATCTTTATAGTCCTCCTCTTTTTTGAGGTATGTATAACTCAAAGTTGTACTTAGTTTGCTCCACTTTCGAGAAGCAAAAAATTCAAAACCTAAAGTATCTATGTCTACATGATTTGCGAATCGTGAACTTGTACTGTTCTCCTCGAAGGTCCAATCCACAAGATCTTTATCCCAGCGCTTGAAAATCGAACCACTAATACTCCATTCTGCTCGTTGTAAAATGTAGCCAAATTCAAAGTTCTTAGATATGCCCCTTCCTAAGTCTGGATCACTTGCAAACCTTCCAGTTGTGGACCCTCCGATCGCACCATATCCTAAAACCTGGCTGCTTTCAGCGTAAGAAAGCCATGCTGTTTCATAATTTTGAGTAGAATCTTCTCTGGTCCAACTAAGTTCGATAATTGGTAAAACCTTTGCTTGATCGCGATTGGTGTCATCGAACGAAGCACCAGTTTTAATAGAAAGAGTTTCCTTTTGATTAAGTTCATAAAGATATTCAGGCAGTAATGACACTTTATAATAGCTTCTTGTAGTGAAATGACCTTGGTCTAGACCTCCAATGGATGTCCCTCCCCAAATTGCCGAGGTCTGAATCATTTCGTCAGCGGTAAACTGCATTGAGTGATTCAAAAGAAATTTTTCATTTAAATAATGTTTTCCTGAAAGTGAGATCGCAGATACCTGAGTCTCGTGGTCAGCTTCATAACCTCCTAACTCGAAGTGATCAGTATTACGTCTGTAATATGAGCTTATTTCAAAATTATTATTTTCGTCGTATTCTTGCTGATGATTTAAGTGAAAAAGTCGTGTCTGTAGATCTTCAGTTTCATGCTTGTTTATATCTGCAGTATACATTCCTGGCCATCCGAAGAATTTTTCCTGATAACCTGCAAAAAAATCAGTTTGCGAGTCTGTTCCAAGCAATTGAAGACGGGCGGATGATCGGTCAAAATCGTGATCACCAAATGGAATAGTCCCGTCACTTTCTGATCGGGAACTTTCAATTTCAGCACCCCATGACCAGTCATCTGTGTTTTTGAATTTTCCAGTCCATGTGTTGTGAATACGTTGAAAATTTAGATTATGATCTCCACCCCCAACTGTAAGGCTACCTTTCTTTGTAATTTCACTCCAAGAATACGACACAGTACCCACACTACTGTTAAATCCACGAAGCGCATTTTCTGCTCCAGTAAGCACTCTGGGTTCACTTAGCATTTCGGGAGCAATAGGCAGCTCGGTTGTATAATGCCCTGTTTGTGGGTCTAGAAGAGTGGCACTACCTATTTGTATACCTGTATTTTCAAAAGTACCCCCTCTAATACTCAGGTCTCCCTGTGCTTCTGCCATATTTCTGCTTTGCATGTCGACTCTAGGATCAAAGTCTAAATTTGAGATTGGGCTTTCGTAGGTAGTTACCGGCCTTTGATTAGCGGTTTTTTGTCCCACAACTGTAAGATACGGAAGTGAGTCAGCTTTATTAAGCGAGTCGAAGTTTTCGCTAGAGTTTTGAGCTGTTGCAGTAGTAGCGACACTCAGAGTAATACAAACTTTTAGATATGGCTTGATAAACATGTTTACTTTAAAGCACTTTGAGGATTATAATTCAATGGTTAATTATATATTATACAATAGTTAACAATTGTAATTTTGAATTGTTACTGTGTATATTCAATATTTGAAAAATATTTATTTTGATGGTCGTAAATTTAAAAGAAAATATTGAGGAAATATCTTCGAACGAAATCTTTTTTGCGGGAGGGTGCCTATGGGGAGTACAGGAGTTTATTCGTAATATACCAGGAGTAATTTTAACAGAAGCTGGTAGAGCTAATGGTTTGACGAACTCGACGGATTCAAAATACGATGGATATGCTGAATCTGTTCGGACATTATTTTCTCCAGTCGAGGTAAGAATTGAAAAGTTAATTCAATATTTTTTTGAAATTATTGACCCTTATAGTTTGAATAAACAAGGACCTGATGTCGGTGAAAAGTACAGAACTGGAATTTATAGTAAGAACAAGGGTCATCTAGATGAAGCTCGAAAGTTTATTTCATCCTTAGAAAATTCAGAATTAGTTCGTGTAGAAGTATTACCCTTAAGGAACTTTGTCCGAAGTAATGAAGAGCATCAAGATCGCTTACAAAAAAATCCCCATGAAAAATGCCATATACCAAGAAACCTTTTGTACAAATATAAGGTAGAATCTTAAAAATGGTCAGCGACTATTTTATTAAATCGCCGGACCAATAGGGCAGGAAAGGGCACAGGCAATTCCACGAAGTATTTGAATTTCAATATCTGTGGTTTTACCATCGTGATCTATGGTTCGGGCACAGGCATCTAGCAAAGAGCGCTTGGCACTCGCACTCATTTTATTGAGACGTTCCAAAGCTTGGTCTATCGCTGATAAACCGCATTTATTTATATCAGGGAGTTTGATACCTGACCTTCGGTCAATGGCTTTAATACCAGCCTCGAAGGCAGGGACTGGGTCTTTCCCTTCCTGTCCGTAATGAGCCAGTGCACCTAATATAATTACAGATTCTGATATTCTGCTCTCTATGGATGCCCTTCCATGAAGTTGTCTTGGATAGTGTTTTTTTCCAAAATCAAATTCAATTATCTTATGAAGACACCATTCGAAAAGATCTATATTTTCATCCGCTTTTATTAGTTGGAGAATTATTGTTTGAAAATTTTTGAATTGTTGTTCTGAAAGCTCTGCTATGGCTGGTCGAGTTTCTTCTACAAGAATAAATTTTTGAACTGGATTAAGCTTTGAAATTGCAATTCGATTTTGTTCAGTTTCAATTTCTGTTCCATCTTTTGAATATTCTTTAATCAATTGGATTTGTCTATTGAGTATTTTTTGATTTTCTAAATCTAGAAGCATTGCAAATAGAATACCTCTTGCACTGTAAGGTTCTTTAGCCAGAAAAATTAGCTCAGCAGGAATTGACTCGATCAAGTTTCGTGCATTTTGGATTTTCTCATTATTAATTTCCTGATCATTACTTATAAGATCATGGGCTAAAGTTGATTTTTCAGTTTTTTCTAAAGTTGAATCATTGCTGGCATCTGCAAGACGGCTAGTCTCAGCACTTGTGGAAAAGCCTGAGACTTGTGCACTATGATTTCCCAAAGTGGGAGTTTCATCAAATTTATCAGTTTCTGGATATTGTTTTTTCCAATTGGGTTCGATACGTAATATGCGAACTGGCAATGGAGGATGAGTTGCAAATAGGCTGCTTATGCCAGAACTAAAAAACATGTGAGAAAACTCTTGTGCACCTGAAGATCGAATTTTCGAACCCTCAGAATAACCTCCAATTCTTTTTAAAGCACCTGCGATTCCATTTGGGTTTCTTGTAAATTGAACTGCAGAAGCATCTGCAAGAAATTCCCTTTGTCTACTGACGGAAGCTCGAATCATTGAACCAAAAAAAGCACCAATCCCACCAATAATAAATAAACCTAATCCAAGCACAATTAATGCACCTCCACCATCACTCTTTCTGCTGGTTCTATGACCCCCTGAAAAATAGCTAACATTCATGAGCATTCTACCAATTATTGAAAGGAAAATAATTCCGTATATTACGCCGGTAAGTCTTATATTTATGCGCATGTCACCATTAAGTATGTGACTAAATTCATGTGCCATCACTCCTTGCAACTGCTCTCTTGTGAGCTTTGTTGCACAACCTTCAGTTACTCCAATTACAGCATCTCTAGGGGAATATCCTGCTGCAAATGCATTTATGCCTTCCTCCTCTAATAAATAAACTGGAGGCACAGGAGTTCCAGAGGCAATAGCCATTTCTTCAACTACATTTAAAATTTTTCTCGAAACGGGATTACTTGTATTTGGATTGAGTCTGTGACCTCCCATAGACTCAGCAATTACTTTTCCACCTTGGGATAACCACCCAACTCGCAATAAACTAGCTATGGATATTATAAGAATTGAAATTAAAGAAGATACAATTGCCAACTCAATCGTCCACGCTAAGTCACCTAAATCCTCATCAAAGGTCACTATAATAGAAGCCAAACAAAATAGGCAGATTACAATACAAATTACAGCGAAACCGAATAGGAATAAGAGATATGAACTTAATCCTTTTGCTCTGTCTTGTTGTTCATAAAAATTCATAAAGTTGAATGATATATTTTATGTGAATTTAATTAAAGGACCAATTGGACAGCCTAAGGCAGATGCAACTCCCCTAAAAATCTGAATTTCCATATCGGTGATTTTGTCATCGTGATATATTGTGTATTCACAAGCTTCTAATAATGTTTTTTTAGCAAACGGGTTTAGCTTGCCTAGTCGGCCAAGTGCAAGGTCAAGTTTAGAAAAAGTACAATCTTCTTTATTAGGAAGTTTTCTGTTTCTTAGTGATGTCAGATGTTTAAACCCTTTTTTGAAGGCCAAGTTTGGGTTTTCACTTTCCTGCCCAAAATGTGCTAAAGTGCCAAGTATTAGACTGCATTCCGTTAATCGAGAGGGGATTTTTAGTCGGCCATGTATTGATCTTTCTGGTTTTTTAAGATGTTTAATTTTATTCTGAACCACTTTGGATAAACTCCATTCAAATAATTGAAGTTTGTTATCTTCTTTTATTAGCATTTTCATTATTGATTCAAAGACTTCAAATTGATCAGGTGTAAACTGTATTAATTGGGAGGAAGATTTTTCAATAAGCACAAATTTTTCTTCGCATGACAAAAGTTCTAAATGTGACCTTGTGTTTATGGTATGCTGAGAAATATTTATATTAGAGTATCTAGAAATCTTTTCAGTCTGTCTATTTCTGATTGTTTGATTATTGCTTAAGAGGAGAGCAAAAATTATACAACTTGCCCCATAAGGATCTTCCGACTGCGTTTTTAAATCTTTTGGTATCTTTTTGAGAATTTCCTTCGCTCGTATGAGATTATTCCTCTTCGAACTTACATCTACTTTCGTTTTCTCAATTTTTTTGGGAGAGCTGTATTTTGTCTGTGATGTATGGGTGGTAAAGCTAGAGATTTGACCTGAATCTGAATATCTGCCTTCCCGAACTTTTCCTTCGCTTAATTTATTAGTGTTTGGGAAAGAGTAAGTCCAATCTGGTTTGATCCGTTTTATTCTTTTAACCAGGGGAGGGTGGGTGGCTAATAAGTTTTTCATGCAGGGACCAAAAAACATATGGCAAAACTCTCTTGATCTTGGGTTCCAAATTCTTGATCCTTTTGAGAACCCACCTATTCGTTCTAAAGCTCCTGCTATGCCACTCGAGTTTCTTGTAAATTGAACTGCTGAAGCATCAGCTAAATACTCCCTTTGCCGGCTTACCGCTGATCTAATGATTGCTCCTAAATAACCCCCGACTAAACCAATTACAAAAAGGCCAACCCCAAGTATATAAAATCTTGATTTATCCTCATCTTTCTTTCTGGAGTAATCTTTTTCTTCACATGAATCCATGATATACCGCCCGACTCTTGCGATGCATACAACCCCAAAAAGTACCCCAGTCATTCGAATGCTAATTCTTATATCCCCGTTCAGTATATGACTGAACTCATGAGCCATGACTCCCTGTAATTGTTCACGGGTTAACTTTTCGAGACACCCAGTTGTTACTCCAATCACTGCATCTTCAGTAGAAAACCCTGCTGCAAATGCATTGATGCTGCTTTCCTCCAAAAGATAAACTGGTGGGACAGGCATACCCGATGCAATTGCCATTTCTTCAACTATATTTAAAATTCTCCTTTTAAGAGGGTTTTGTGTATGTATTGTAATTAATCTTCCTCCAAGCCTATTAGCAACTACCCATCCTCCTCCCGCAAGCTCTCTAATTTTCGATATGCTGACACAAATAATTAATATGAAAACCGAGAAACTTGTGATTAATAGGAAAGTTGGACTCCAAGCTAAGTCTTTTAAGTCTTTATCTTCACCAATAAACCAAGACAAAAGGCAGAAAATTAAAAAGGAAATTAAAACTACGACTAAGCTAAACAAAAAGTATAGCTTTACAGAATTTGCTTTTGCTTGTGATTGATGTTCAAAAAAATCCATCCAGCGATGGCCAAAAGCAATTTAATTAAAATTGTACTTTTGGAGCTTCCTTTATCTTTTTACTTTCGAACTCAAGCAGCGTACCATCTTGACCATGACCAAACATACCAGCAAAAATAACTGGAGGAAAAGTTTGCTTGTATGTGTTGTAAGCTGTAACCGAGTCATTAAAAGCCTGCCTGGAGAAAGCCACTTTATTTTCAGTTGAACTAAGCTCTTCCTGTAAATTTGCCATATTCTGATTGGCTTTGAGATCTGGATAGCTTTCTGACAATGCAAAAATGCGGCCCAAAGCACCTCCCAACATACCTTCGGCTCCAGCCAAGCCTGCAATGGCACTGGCATCACCTGGGTTTTGAGAAGCAGCCTGTAGGCTACTTTGTGCCTGATTACGCGCTTGGATCACAGCTTCTAGGGTTTCTTTTTCATGGGCCATGTATCCCTTTACTGTCTCGATCAGGTTGGGAATGAGATCATACCTCCTTTGCAATTGAACTTCAATTTGAGAGAAGGCGTTTTCAAAGCGGTTTTTAAGTGTAACCAATTTGTTGTAGATTCCTACAACGATCATAATTAAGACGATTAAAACTCCGACGATAACAAGTGTGGTGATCATATTTTGAATATTTGGTTCAATTTAAAGGTTCTAATAAGTTTAAATAATAGTCTTTTAGATGAAAACTGGTCAATTAGCTAATTGAATATATTTGAAGGAATGTCGATTCGTGCCAATCTGATATATTACTCAATATAGAATGTAAGGTCTCTTACAATTTAGAAGATTATTTATAAAGCTCCTTATTTGAAATATTTAAATAGAAAAAGTAATGAGTCGCAAATGCTTCTGATTTCATAAGAATATATCATTATACAATATATTTATTATTATGAAGACCATTTTACTACATCTTACCTTATTTTGTTTTTCCATAAATTGCTGGTCAAAAAAACCAAACATCGTCTTCTTTTTTACCGATGATCAAACATCCAGTGCTTTGGGATGTTATGGACACCCACTTGCCAAGACTCCAAATATTGACCGCCTGGCGAATCTGGGAACAAGATTTGAGAATGCCTTTGTGAGTCAGTCCATTTGCTGGGTAAGCAGGACTACGATTCTGACCGGATTGACTGGTCGAAGTTACGGGGTGCCTGGAAACCATGATATGGCCAGACCCGAAGCTGTTGAATACCTTTATGTGGATTATTTGAGGGATGCTGGATACCGTACCGGGTTTGCTGGTAAGTGGCACGCAAAAATGCCTAAAGGATGGAAGGCTCAGGACCACTTCGATGAGTTTCATCCAATTGGCAGAAATCCGTTTTATAAAAAACAGGAGGATGGAACCCTTCGCCATGAAACGGAATTGATTGTGGATCGGGGGATTGAGTTTATTAAGAATCAGCCCAAGAATAAACCATTTGCTATGAATATGTGGTTTAATGCCTGCCACGCTGAAGATGGTGACCGGCGTCCTGGAATCGGACATTTTCCCTGGCCACGAGCGATGGATGGAATGTATGAAGAGGATGAGATTTCTCCACCCCGATTGAATGATCCTGAGATTTTTGATAAACAGCCTGATTTTCTAAAAACCACAATTAATCGAGAGCGTTTTTTTTGGCGTTGGAACACTGATGAACGTTACCGAACTAATATGCGGGCTTACTTGCGAATGGTAAGTGGGATTGATAATGCAATCGGTCGATTCTTACAGGCATTGGAAGAGGAAGGATTAGCTGAAAATACCATAATTGTTTATACGGCAGATAATGGATTCCATATGGGTAATCGGGGATTTGCCGGTAAATGGTCACACTATGAAGAATCACTCCGTGTTCCGATGGTGGTTTATGATCCAAGGGTTAAAGGAAAAGCCCGTGGGCAGGTTCGGAAGGAATCTGTTTTGAATCTTGATCTTCCATCCACTTTTCTTTCGTGGGCTGGAGTCGAGATTCCCAACAGGTATCAGGGGAAAACTTTTGAAGAATTAGTATCAGGTGCAGATCGCGTCAAATGGCGAGAATATACATTTCACGAACATTTTGCGGTTCGTCACCGAATTCCTGCATTCGAAGGGATTCGTGGTGAACGATTTAAATATGTACGCTATGTGGATGAAAAAAATTATGAATTTTTGCATGATTTAAAAAATGATCCTGATGAACTGGTCAACTTGGCAAGTAATTCCAAATATACAAAAACTCTGAAAGAATTGAGAAGTTTGACGGATCAAAGAGTTGAGGAATTGGGAGGACCCTTATCTCCTATGAAAGGACCTCTTTCTAAGTCGACAGACCCACATCCGGTTTCTGCTGCCAAGGTAGCCAATCAACCAGGTGTGGATGGTTTCGCCAGTCTGATTGCTCCCGGGAACCGAATACGAAATTGGTCTGGGGATTCAAAATACTGGTCCAAGAAAGATGGAGTACTAATTGGCCAAACGGATGGCACATTGAAGATGAATCGATTTATTACATGGAAAGCGGCTACGGTCCGAAATTTTGATCTCCAGGTAAAAGTGCGTGTGACTGAAGGAGGAAATAGCGGCATACAATACCGGGGGACTTCCCGACCTGATATCGGGTTGGAT
>CBFIBI010000051.1:0-15976 GCA_965660725.1 Opitutales bacterium | reverse complement strand
AATCTGGACCATACGCATCCGAGCTCCAATCCAATTGCACCACCGCCAATCACAACCATTTTCTTGGGTACTTTTTCAAAAGCTATCCCATGATCACTATGGACAATCTTTTTTCCATCAAAGGGTAAAAATGGGAGTTCAACTGGCTTGGACCCAGTTGCTAACACAATCTCCTTCGCATGATGAACAGTGCTGGATTTTGATGTGGTTACCTCGACTTGCCCATCCGATAAAACCTTTGCAGTACCTGAAATAATTGTAACTCCCTTTTTCTTAACCAAAGTCTGTACGCCTTTGCCCAGTTGATCAACAACCGCATCCTTTTTCTTCATCAATTTACTAAGATCATGGCTGATCCCCTTGGTTACAATGCCATGTGAATCAGCAGAATGAATAAGTTCGTGATAAATTTCCGTGGAATGAAGGAGAGCTTTACTTGGGATACAACCGACATTAAGGCAGGTTCCTCCCAGCCTTGGGTTCCTCTCGATTAAGCCTGTGTTTAACCCAAGTTGGGCACATCGAATCGCACAGACATAACCACCTGGACCTGCTCCAACTACAAGAACATCAAAATTTCCATCTTTGCTCATAATTTATATTCCTAAAGCCAAGCGTGCAGGGTCCTCCATAGCTTCTTTCAGTTTAACCAAAAAAGTTACAGCCTCTTTGCCATCGACCACGCGATGATCGTAAGAAAGCGCAATATACATCATGGGACGGATTACCACTTCTCCATTAATAGCAACAGGGCGTTCCTGAATAGAATGCATCCCAAGAATACCACTTTGTGGAGGGTTGATTATGGGAGTGGATAGAAGAGATCCATAAATTCCACCATTAGTTATAGTGAAGCACCCCCCTTGCATATCCTGTAGGGTAATCCCGCCGCTTCGGGCTTTTTTAGCGTACTCCACAATTGATTGCTCAATCTGAGCAAAACTTAAACTATCGCAATCTCTTAGAACTGGAACGACCAGTCCTTTTTCAGTCCCCACAGCAACCCCGATATCAAAGTAATGATTTTCAACTAATTCATCACCTTCCATGCGTGAATTAATTTGCGGAACCGCACGCAAAGCATGAACTACTCCTTTTACAAAAAAGGACATAAATCCAAGTTTTACGCCGTTTTCTTTTACAAATGAATCCTGGTGTCTTTTTCGAAGAGACATAATTGCTGAAAGATCCACTTCGTTAAAAGTGGATAAAATTGCAGCAGTTTGTTGAGCCTCAACCAGACGGGACGCAATCCTCCTGCGAATGGGCGACAAAGCACGACGAGTGCTACGATTGCTTGACGACCCATTGGTGCCAGGGGATACATTTGGTTTAGGAATGCTTTCTTTTACGCTTGCTTCAGGTGCAGGCGAGGATCCCTTTTGTGCATTAAGTACATCAGCTTTGGTGATTCGCCCATCTTTTCCCGTACCTGAAATAGTAGTGGGATCAAGTTTTGTTTCCGATAAAATCTTACGCACGGCAGGGGAAAGAGGCATAGACTTAGGAGATTCAACAACTTCTGCGATTTTTTGTCCTTCTAATTCAACGGGATCGGGTACAGGCTCCAAAATTTGCTCTTCCGTCGAGATGGAGTCTAAAACTGGTACTTTATCGGTTGCTTCACTGTCATCGTTTTGATCCAGTTCTACAGTTTGAGACTTTTCAGCAGTTTCGTCAATTTTAGCGACGGTTGCTCCAATCTCCACCTCATCTCCCTCCTTAACGGTAAATGTAATTACCCCGGCAACTTCAGCAAGTCCTTCTTGGGTAATTTTATCAGTTTCAAGTTCGTAAATAGGCTGATCAATCTGCACATAAGTTCCTTCAGGAACTTTCCAAGAGGAAAGGACTCCGGATGATATAGATTCGCCTAGAGCGGGTATTTTGACTTCAGTTGACATGATTAAAAATTAAGAACGGATAGATCTTTTTTGATTGAGTGCATGTGAGATTAACTCTGCCTGTTCGATTTTATGAAGAGTAAGGGAACCAGTAGCCGGACTAGCGGTTGCTTTGCGCCCAACATATGTAAGAGAACGTCCTAAAATCTCCTCCATTAGTGGACGAAGAAAATGCCATGCCCCCATATTCTCAGGCTCCTCCTGACACCAAACAACGCGTTTAGCCTTCACAAATGGCTCTACAATTTTTTTAAATTTTTCTTTATTAAATGGATAAAACTGCTCAACTCTGATGATCGATGTTTTTGAATTACGCAAACCTTCACGGGCTTCGATGAGGTCATAATAAACCTTACCCGAACAAAGCACCAAGTTTTGAGTATTTTGTGCGGGCGTAGAGTCTGCGAGAAATTCTTCAAAAGCACCTCTCACTAAATCTTTAACTTCTGAAACACATAATTTATGTCGCAAAAGGCTCTTGGGAGCCATGACTACGAGCGGTTTTGCGTACTCTTTGATCTTTTGCCTTCTTAGAGCATGAAAATACTGAGCAGGGGTACTGAGGTTAACCACAACAATGTTATCTTCAGCACACCCTTGTAAAAATCTCTCGAGACGAGCAGAACTATGCTCAGGACCTTGGCCTTCAAAGCCATGGGGTAATAATAAAACAAGATCAGAAACTGCACCCCATTTGTCTTCTGCACTCATAATAAACTGATCAATTATTACCTGAGCACCATTAGCAAAATCACCAAATTGAGCCTCCCAGATAGCAAGCATCCTTGGATAATCCAATGAATATCCGTAGTCAAAAGCAAGGACTGCAGCTTCAGATAGAAGCGAATTATAAACACAAAACTGGCCCTGCCTGTCCTCCATATTAAGAAGAGGGACATATCTCGTACGGTCTTTACTATCGTACCAGACTGCGTGACGATGACTAAAAGTTCCCCTCTCGCTATCCTGACCAGAAAGACGAATAGGTGTGCCATCGAGCATAAGCGATCCGAATGCAAGCTGCTCAGCAAAACCCCAGTCAATTCCGTGTCCAGATTTAAAGTTTTTTGCTTTGGTTTCGACCTGCCTCTTAATTTTCGGATTTAAATTGAATCCCTCCGGTTCAGTGGATAAAGCACGAACCACTTTCTCAAGATCATTCTTACTTACTTTGGTATTAACTGGAGAAAAATCATAAGGAATTTGCTTAACCGCAACCGATCCCTCAAAGGTACTGGATTTTTTTACTGTTTTGACTTTCTCAAGCGAAGCATCCAATTGGCGACGTAAGCGATTATGAATTTCATCACATTGCTTTCTTTCCAAATCACCATCTTGAACTAACTGATCAGAAAAAATATCAGAAATTGAAGGCATACCTTTTATCTTTTTGTACAAAAGGGGTTGGGTAAAAGCAGGATCATCTGCTTCATTGTGACCGTGCTTACGATAGCAATTAATATCAATTACGACATCCTCATTAAACTTTTGTCTGTATGAGAGGGCAAGCTCGGCAACCATGGCAACTGCTAACGGATCGTTTCCATTTACATGAAAAATCGGTGCCTCGATTACCATAGCCACCTCAGTACAATAAAGGCTGGAACGAGCCTCGGTTGCATCCGTGGTGAAACCAATTTGATTATTTACAACCACATGAATAGTTCCGCCTGTTCGATATCCAGGAAGCTTCGAAAAATTAAAAACCTCAGAAACGACTCCCTGACCAGCCATAGCAGCGTCGCCATGAATAAGGATTGGTAAAACACGACTCCTTTCCTTGTCACCACGTAAGCGTTGACGAGCACGCACCTTACCTTCAACAACCCCATTAACGGCCTCCAAGTGGCTTGGATTGGGCGATAAATGAATAACTACCTGCTGACCGCTTGAGGTAGTTCGGACTGATTCATAACCAAGGTGATATTTAACATCTCCACTTCCATGAGCACCATCGGGAACAAAGTTTTCAGAAAACTCTCTAAATATAAACTCGTATGATTTACCCATAACATTAGCTAAAACATTTAATCGACCGCGATGAGCCATGCCCATAACAATTTCTTCAACACCCTCATCAGGGCAGCTTTGAAATATAGAGTCTAGAGCAGTTATGAGAGTTTCACCGCCTTCAAGAGAGAACCGCTTCTGACCGACATAACGGGTATGTAAAAAATTTTCGAATTCTTCAGCCTGAATAATTTTACGAAGAACTCGCAGTTTTTCTTCATGGTTAAAAGAATGCTGATTAAGGTTCGGCTCAATACGGGACTGGATCCATCTCCTCTTTTCGGTGGTCTGCAAATGAAGATATTCCACTCCGACATTGCCACAGTAAGTCTTTTTTAACCTATTTAGAATCTCTCCTATCGACATCCTTACGCCACCAAGGTAGTTCCCAGTGAAATGAATTTCATTTAGGTCAGCCTTGTCTAATCCCAGTCTTTTAAGAGAGAGCCTCGGGTTTTCCTCAACCTCCTCGCTTAATGGATCAAAAGTTCCTTGAGTATGACCAATATCCCGAAATGCGTAAATCGCTCCGTATAAACGAGCATGTTTCTCTCCAGGGTCTTCTTCGTTCGCGATTGGAGTAGATTCGATTGAATTTTCTCCTGGTGGAATTACTTTTTCTTTTTGATCGCTCCCAAGATGAAAGCCCTCAAAGAAATACTGCCACTCCATAGTAACATTGGCAGGGGAGCGAAGCCACAAATCATATTGACGATCAATTTCGTCGACATTCCAACGGGATGCAAAAGATGGATTATTATTCATAATTCGAGATTACCTTCGTATGCAGGAACGTAATGAATAACAAGGAAAACCCAAAAAAAATAACGATTTAATTTAATTCCTTTCATTTTCTTGAATTCTTCGAACGGAAAAGGATCGATTTTGGGCTAGCAATGATCTCAACTGAATCGCCATAATGTGCTCCTGCTATAAATGGTGAAATTACTTCTAAAACTTGATCGCTTTGGTGAAATTCAGGCTTTGTTGAGGGGTGCGGCCAATAAACTAGAGAATCAAATTCGCGATCGCATGAACTTATTTTCAGAGAGCAGGCGTAAAAAGAAAAGTTTTCAGGTGGTAGGTGAGGAGACCATTTAACCAATTTATAATTATATTTAGGGCTCTTTAACTCATAAGAAAATTTTTCTAACAGAACATTAAGAGTTCCATGATGAAAGCCACCAAAATCGTCACCATGTACTTCGAATAAAGGAATTTGCATAGCAAGAGTTCCCATGGGGAAACGAGAATCATGAGTTTTTCCTGAAGCCACTCCATGTCCCTCTACCAAGCTTCCAGAAGCAAAGTTAATCATAACGGGAAGCCCACAAGCTCATGGGCAAAAACATTTAAAAAAACGATATCCTGTTCCCCCTGGGCCAATCCGAACTCGAACCGGATGCATGCAACGAGGACAGTGTCCAGAATATGCAGTTCCCTCACGGTTTTTATAAATTCTGCCATAGGTTCCACATTTAACAAAATGAATGCCTAAAAACTCTTTTCCTTTTCCCCCTGGAGTAGGAGAAGAAAAAGATTGATTCCCTCTCATTCCTGAATCAAGCCTTGTAAACCTTGAACCAAGCCATCGACTCGCTTGGTTATAAGGTTTGCCTGAACGGACAAGCCATCTTGACCTTCAATTACTTCGGATACCCAAGTTTTGACACGGTCCTCTAGAAATTTTAATTTCTTCTGAGCTTCCGGATCTGAAGCAAGGGCTTTGAAACTAGTTTGCAAATCGGACTCAGCTGCATCAGCTTGCCCAAGCATTTCCTGGAGAGCCTGTAAACATTCTTGAATAACATCTTCGTTAATTTCATCTTCAGAACTCTGAAGTGGCTCGAGGTAGTGAGGTGCTGCGTGTTGCTTTATAAGAGGCGCATTTGGACCGGCATCTTTAAAAAGCTTAAATGAGGTGTCTTTCCCATTTTGACTGAAAAGTTCTTTTTGATTAAATTCCAAGCTAGACAACCAATTTAACTCTTGCCGTAAATCCTTAAATTTCTTTCTCGATTCTTTTTCCTCTGCGACGGAGATCGAACGAATCACATCTGCTTTCATTGTGGGTGCAAGGGAGGTAATTTCCTCAAGAATTTCTACTGTTCTTTCAAGCACATTTTGCTGAGTTTGAAGAAAAGATATTGCAGATTGAAGATGCTCCTCCAAGTTCTCCTTTGTTTTTAGGGGAACTTGATCATCCTTAATTGGAAGTTTCTTTCTTGTTTTTTTGGATAAACGCAATCGCATGTTATGAACGGGCATTTCCTTTTTGATAGATATGCTTCGAGGAATCAAGCTGAATCCTATTAGCTCGAACTTTGATCAGCTCTCCCAAATGAACTTAGGCAATAGGTCCCACCTCCGAGTAATCTTTCTCCATCATATAGAGCTAAGACTTGACCTGGAGTTAAAGCCCGCTGAGGTTTTTCAAAAACAATTTCTGCCCTGTTTTGATTTAATCCACGATAGAGAAGGGGAACCGAGGGATCACGATACCTTGCTTTTCCCAATATTTCGATCTTTTGGTTAGATGAAAAATCAGTTAGAAATGATAAGGATTCAATTTCATAACTCGATCCCCACAATGTTGGCTCATTTTCATCTTCAAAGGCGACGATCAATTGGTTTAGCAGCTGATTCTTACCCGTAACAACAAAATTTTCATGATCCTGGTTTGAGGGAACTCCAATTCCACGCCGTTGACCTAATGTGTATCTGTGCAACCCTCTGTGCTCACCAACGACACGCCCACTTACAGTTACAATTTCACCTGGGCTATCTTCAAGGAAATTGGATAAAAAATCAGCAATCTTAACCTTCCCTAAAAAACAGATGCCCTGGCTATCTTTTTTCTCAGCAACCGGAAGATTGAATTGCTTTGCTAATTTTCTGACTTCAGTTTTCTCAATCTCGCCTAACGGAAAACGTGCTTTTTCCAATTGTTCTTTGGTTATTCTAGCCAAGAAATAAGACTGATCTTTGTTTTTATCTAGACCTTCCCAAAGTTCAGCCTCTGAATTTAGAAGTTTCCTTCTGCGACAGTAATGCCCAGTCGCGAGAGCAGAAAAATTTTTATCTTCGGCATATTTAAGTAAAGCTCCGAATTTCATTTCGCGGTTGCATAATATATCAGGATTTGGAGTTATCCCGTTTTTATAACCCTCCACCATAGGCAAAACTACATTATCATGATAAAATTCAATAAAGTTAACGACTGAGAATGGTATATCAATAATCTCAGCAACCCTTCTTGCATCCCTAAGGTCTTGAGCTCCGGGACAGTCACTAAGCAAATCCTTTTCATGTTCCCATGTTCGAACATACACACCGGATACATCATATCCCTGTTCTTTCAAAAGAGCGGCCGAAACAGCACTGTCAACTCCACCTGAGAGGGCAACTAATATTTTTTCACTCATTAATTAAAATATAGATGGAGTTATTTTTAATTACAGAAAGCATGGAGTGCAAAATTTTTCGATTGGCTAGGTTTAGAGAGTGGATATTAATGAATCACATGTACGCTCGTGGTGGCTATGTTTGGCAAAATAAAGATAGTAAAAGAAGCTTAGTCTTTTTAGAAAAAGATTGGGATGGTGGTCGCCTGCCTGAGGATTTGCTCGAAGAAGCGGGGTTAATAGGCACATCATTGTCTGTTATTAATAAGGCGGAGCGTGCTCATATTGCCGGGTATGTAAAGAATGGTGATTCATTTGACTTCGTTGTGCAAATCCCTGAGACTTTCGAAAAAAAAGATTTTTTCCTAGCAACGGATTTTAATAATTGGACAGATGCAATTGGCAATCCTTCATGGAAATTAGAATCGAGCACTTTTTATCCAAATTCACTTTCGCTAAGCATCACAAATGAGTTTGCCTTTAAAAAAAAGAAATTCTGTTTCAAATTTGTATCTGAAGAAGGCCAATGGATCGAACCCACAAGTTTATTTCCCTGCATGCAAGAAAACACTTACGGTTCCAAGAATTTTCTCTTCAATTATGAAAGAACTGGTAAAGATGTACTCTCATTCCAATTGATTGAAGGGCCTTTTAAAAAAAATTTACAAAGTTGGATCAACTACAAACCCAAAGGGGAATTCGGATATACGAAAACTTCCCGAGGCTCTAAATTCCGTCTCTTTGCACCAAGGGTTGAATCTGTTGAACTTTTAATTTTTGGTGAAGGAAATGAGCAAGCCAGTAAAAGATATCCCATGGATCCATCTGAAGACGGAAGTTGGACTATAAATCTGAACGAAAATTGTGAAGGCAGTAAATATAAATTTGCTATCAAGAAAATTTCTGGATTTGAAAATCCTGATCAATTTGAAAAAACTGTTGTTGACCCCTACGCACTTGCGTTGTGCGGAAGAGATGGACCAAGCATAGCACTTTCACTTTCTAAACCCCAAAAGCCAACCAATTTTTCACCACCATCAATCGAGAATCTCGTTATTTTGGAAACCCACCTGCGTGATTTGCTTGCCCATGCTCCAATAGATTTAACGAATGACAAGAGATTGGAATTTCGCGGCTTAACCGAATGGCTTAAATCCGAGGATTGCTACCTAAAAAAACTAGGTGTCAATGCGATTGAGCTTCAACCAATTCAGGAGTTTGATTCAAGAACGAAACTGGAATACCACTGGGGTTACATGCCAGTAAATTTTTTCTCTCCTTGCTCAGTCTATGGAAGCAACCCAGAAAACGGTTCTGTAAATCTTGAATTTCAGGAATTGGTCAGAACCCTTCACCAGTGCGACCTAGCTGTCATAATCGATGTAGTTTACAACCATATGGGAATCCCTCTCCACCTCTCCCACATTGACCGTGAACTTTATTTCATGACTGATGACGCAGGAAATTTATCGAATCACAGCGGATGTGGAAATGACATTAATCCTCATTCAGGAGCAACCAAAAAAATTGTAATCGATAGTCTAGTTCATCTTATTGAAAAATTTGATATCGATGGATTTCGCTTTGACCTCGCCGAACTTATTGGAATCGAATTACTAAGTGAGATTGAAGTAGAGTTAAAAAAAATAAAGCCAGATATTATCTTAATAGCAGAACCATGGAGCTTCCGTGGTCGTTTACCAGCAGAAATAAATAAAACTCACTTTTCTCTTTGGAGTGACCGATGCCGTGAAACACTTTTTCATTTCGTAATAGGGCAGGGTAATGCATCCGAAATGATTGAGCTCCTAAAGGGAAAAATGGACAAGCAAAATTTATTCCCATGGCAGTCCGTCAACTACCTTGAATCTCATGATGACTTCACATTCTTAGATCGATTATCCCACATTCAGGAAACTCGAAATATACTCCCATCTGAAAAAATAATAAATCAGGCTAAATTAGCGATGGGAATACTTCTTTTATCCCCCGGCATCCCAATGATTGCGTCTGGTCAAGACTTTCTAAAAAGTAAAAAAGGAATTCAAAATACTTACCAAAGAGGAGATTTAAATGCCCTTGACTATAAAAAATTATCTGAGGCTGATTTTTTTCATTTTTGGACTAAAGAACTCATTTCTTTTAGATTATCAGAACATGGTAAATTACTCAGACCCAAAAATTTCCTGTCAGATGCACACTATTTTTCACTAGTAAACCCCGATAGCTCGTTTGCATTAATTATTGGCTCAGACACCGAACATAAAACTCCAGCCCTTCTTATTTTGGTAAATCCAAATGACCACGAATCTGAAATCACCTTACCCCCACATTGCAAAGAGAAATTAATGAAACTTGTTATTGGTGAAAAAGGTGAAAGAATCGGAACTATGCCTCCTATTAACCTGCAGGTATGGAGTCTAAATTAACTCACTTACCACGCCATAACGAAGGTTGTGAAAAGAATGAGTCAATGTCCTGGCTTCCAAAATTTTCATAATTTCAATAATTAAAATTACAGCAGCAGGAAAAACATCTGCTCGATCAGGCGGAATTTGGGGAAAATTTGAAACCCGCTCGTTAAGATCAAGTGAATTCACCTGCTTAGATATATTTTTAATTTCAATAATGCTCAAAACAGAATCAAAATCTTTATTTTCAGTATGAATGGATTGAATAATCTGACGAAGAAAAATAACAGACCCACCAACTCCAACTAATTCAGGAGAGTCGTTTTTAAAAAGAAAATCGCATTTAGATTTAATCTGGCTGTTTATATGTTTTCTCAATTGAAAAATCTCATCTGTGGAGGGTGCTAAGGTCAAATCTGCAAAAAAGTTTTCCGCTAGTCGAACTGCACCAAGTGGGAGACTCACACAATCAATACACTCACTTTTTTCAACAACAATAAATTCAATACTTCCACCTCCTAAATCAAAGGCACAAAAATTTTTCAACGAACAAAGAGCGGGATCGCAAATTAGGCCTTTCGCTACCATCGAGGCTTCTTCAACTCCGGAAAGGATATTAAGATCTACCTTAAAACATTCCCAGATTTTAGAAACTAATTCATCTGAATTAGATATCTTCCTCAACGCTTCAGTTCCTACAATCTTGATGAATTTTGGATTGTAAGAAGCTGAAAAGTTTAAGAGTTGATCAACAATATCAAGGACACCTGAGATCATTGATTGTGAAATAATAGGATCGTTTACTCCCAAACCAGAACCGATACGACAAGGAAAACTTTTCTCTGCTACTGATATCAGTTCGCCTTGAAAATCCCTTTCAGCTACAAGTATCTTTGAAGTGTTGGAACCAATATCGAGGACCGCTACACGCATAGAAACTAAAGATTAAATCCCTTCGGGGCAACAATCAGAGTGAACTCTCCCTTACCACTTGCCGCCCTAATCTTATCAAGAATTTTGCCAACCTCACCTATATGAAATGTTTCGTGCATTTTGGTTAACTCTCTACAAATACAAATCCACCTTTCTGCACCTAAAATGTCTCTGATAGAAATGAGTGTCTTCTCAACCCTGTATTTAGATTCGTAGATGATAATTGAACCTTCAAAATCTTTCCATTTTTGGAATATCTTTTCATTGGCAACCGACTTCTTAGATAAAAAACCCAGATACAGAAACTGATGCGTAGGCAGACCTGAGCACGCAAGGGCAGTTATTGCAGCATTAGCTCCCGGAACCGGCCGCACAATTAATCCTCTCCTTCTGCATTCACGTACTAAACGAAACCCCGGATCACTTATACCAGGATACCCTGCATCTGAGAGCAAAGCGACCGATTTTCCTGACTCAATTGCTTCAGCTAATTTTGTCGACTGAGATTTTTCATTTTCTTCCCGATAGGATGTCAGGGGTTTTGTAATCGACAAAAAATCGAGAAGTTTCTTGGTAACTCGAGTATCCTCACAGGCAATAAGATCTACACTACTTAAAATTTCTTTCCCTCTTGGAGAAAAATCACCTAAATTTCCAATAGGTGTGGCAATAAGCCAGAGTGTTCCAAATGGAATACTCCCAGACATCAAACAAAACTATATTTCTGTTAAACTAACGATTGAATCCACCTCGATCAAAACCTCCGGGAAGACTGTATTCCCAACTTGCTGGTCGACCTTGAGGCATTTTATCATCATCAGGCGAAGCGGTAAAACAGCCAGTTAAAAGTAGGCCTGTCCCCAAGAGTAAAATAAAGATCAATAATTTGTTTATCATAAAATTTACAGTGTTTTCTTCTTCTCAGGGACAACTTGAATCATATCTCCGGGACGAAGTCTATTAGGTTCACCAAATTGTGGTAGAATGTAGGCAAGAGCAAATCCTTTGTCAGTGCTTTGCACCTTAATGCGAGCGGCTTCTTTTTTACCTTTCCATAAAGTGAAAATTTCACCTGCTGTCATACCTCTATCCGATCCAATGGGGAGCATAAGCATACCAGCTCGGCTATCGATTCGAGCAATTGTTGAAGTTACTCCAAACTCATTCATTTGGGAAATTTCAGTTATTTCCTCAACAGCACCGTTTGGAAGTACGGGCGGACCACTCTCTTCGTTGGCAAAAGGATTGCTGGCAAGTTCAGATTCTTCCCCCGTACCTTCACCACCAGTTTGTTTAGCCATCATTTCGTCTATGCCTCTTTTGTAACCAGCAGCATCAGCCAAAGTAATTTCCCTACCAAGAGCTTTGATTTTTTCTCCATGTTCGACTTTGATAGCATCAATCTCAGCGATATGCTTTTTCTCATTATCAAGCTTTTGTTGCTCAAGACCGGCTATGTTATTATTCAAAACTGCGATTTGCTGGTCTGAAGCCTCTTTCTCGGACTTTCTTTCAGCTTTTTCAACAGTTAGGTCAGCTTCGACTTGGCCAAGTTTAACCTCAAATTCACCCGATTTTCGCTCCCAATCTTCTTTTTGTTCTTTCATTTTATCAAAAAGGTTTTGAGACTCCCTGAGTGCTTCATCCCTTTCTACGATCATGGCTCTTAGCTTACCAATTTCAGAAAACTTTTCATGCCGATCTTTGTAGAACATTCCCATAACTGTGCGAAGACGATTTTCGCGGGATACTCCAGGAATAACAGTGCCATCTTCTTTCTTAACATCTTCCTTTGGAAAAAGTTTCTCATCGGAGAATGGATCTTTAAGACTTGCAATAGATTCAATTTTAACGGACGGATTTTCCTTCCATCTTTTAGCTTCTGGATCCCAAATGAAAGAATTGGCCCCAAATTCTTTTGTAAGATCGTCAAGGTTGTCTCGATAATCAGCATTACGAAGAAGCACATCTTCGGAAGATCTTAAATTAGCAAATGCTTCCGCAAGTGGATTTTCATCATTGAGTCCGACGGGTTGATTGTCGTCAAAAACTTCGTTGAAGAAACTTCTCTTTGAAGAAACATCTTTCCATTGTGCCTCTTTTGCAGACTGTAATATCGAGTAAGCATTTTCGACCTGATTATCAAGAAATTCATTTTTCTGAGCTTTTTTAGTCTCGGATAGAAACCAAAGGTAGGCAGCGAGACCCGCAAGAGAAAATAAACTAAACAGACGAAAGAGGACGGCAAGAGCATTCATAATCAGATATATTTGGTTTTATTATAAACATGAGATGCATTCGAAAGGAATGCAAACTGATTTACAAAAGCGGTTAAATTAAGAATAAGCACGAACCTCATAAACTTGTGCCCGATTCAATCCATTTGTTTTCGAAATTTCAATCTCAATCGCTCGGGTGTTAATATTTTCGAACGAATGACAGTTAAATCCAAGTTTGTTGCCACTGACACTAATAAATTCTATCCAATGCCCGTCCTTGTTAGTGTAATAAATTTTGTAATCTTTTACAATCGAAGGCATAGTAGTGGATGTGGTTTTTTGGGGGCGATTTGGAAAAAGATATTCGAGTGTAGAATCCCAGACAATTTCAATCGAAGAAATATCAACAGGTTCCTCCCAGTGAAATTCAAGAAATTCTGGGAACCTAAAATCAGTCTCTTCAGAGATCCAAAGATTTGGAAGATGGTCAGGACGAGTTTTTCCATTTTGAACATTTTTAGCGGAGTATATTTTTTGCTCAGGAGTAATTTGAAAAGCAATGCCCTTGCTTAATTCGGGTGATTTTGGAATCACTGGATAATATTGAGAAAAAGGATTGATTAGCCCCGTCTTAAATTCATCTAAGGGAAGATAAAGCAATGAACCCACAGGTGAATTTTTTTGCTGAAAAAATGAGACCCCATCAGCATCTACAAGCTCTAAAAAATGCCATCCCTGTCTTTCAATCTTTGCTCCAATAGAAAAAACTTCCCATCTAATTTTTCCAGAACGGATGAAAACAGATGATGCATGCAAACAAGTACCAGGAATCGTGTTACCTCCATAAGCTCCTTCAAGAAATCTGAATTTAAGCTCCACATCCTTATCCGCTTTCAACAAAATGAGAACATCTTTTACCTCATCTGAATCAACTGAAAATTGAATCAACCCCCTTCTGAATGTTGTAAATTTTTCATCCAATTGACTTTCAGAAAAAGAACTGGTCAACTCAGTTGATGATATGACGTTGGATAATGGAATTAAGTTTTGAAGATCCTCCACAGCCCCAAGTCTGAAAGAATGATTAAGACGGTTTAATTTTCTTTGTAAACCTTCGACATTACCTTCTTTGGCAACTGTCTTAGGGAGACGGTTTTGTGAAAGACAATAGGCGGCACATACTCCAATCGCTTCCCCTGTTTGTGCTGCGGTGGCAGGATGAGATAAACTTGCCAAGGCTCGACTGCTTACAGAAGACTGTGGTCCAGTGAGCAAGAGGTTTTTAACACGTCTGGAAATTAGACATCTAAGAGGAATTTCAAAAGGACGAGTCAAAGCAACCTTTCCTCTTGGAGAAAATAAAAGAGAATCAGTCATATCCAATGGACCACGACCTAATGCGACCGAATCATAAAAAGACGCTGAAGATTCCAGATCATCTGGAACAAGCTGATAATCCCCCTCGCTTCGATATCCGTCTGAACAAAATGAAAGGGGAGAAAAATCACGCACAATCCAACCTCTTGCACGGTCTCGGAGAGGAGAACGATTTTTCAAATAATCCCATGCGCACCAAACCAAGTGCGAAGAATTGATGCTTGTTTCGTCCTTTGTGTTACCCAGCCACTCCAAACTATGAACTCCTTCAATTTCTTTGCTTAATGACTCCATTAAATCAATTTGGGCAGATGGATGATTATCTTCCCATTTGATAGAAACCCAATCAGGGCAGCAAAAGGGCGCATCCTTGTCCGATAATTCAATTTCTACGCTGGTCGCTGTTCGAAATTGAAAAGACTTCCCGGAGGAAGAAGATTTTTCGTATTCCCTTATATCTACCCCCTTTTCTCCTGGTGCTTTAGCCAATTGGCCTAAAAATCCTATTCCTGAGCAGTCGATAAAATAACTCGCCTTAAAAAGTAGTTTCTCTCCAGTTGAATTAGAAAATGCAGCTACTGAATTAATTCTGTCTTCTCTATCATTTAACGATACATCAAACAGTTGGGCACCTAAAAAAAGGTTAACCCTCTTCTCCTTTTTCAACCAATTAAATAATCCTCTTTCTTGACCGCAATAATTTCCTTCAACATTTTCTCTAAAAACGGCAAAAAGAATTTCATCCAAAATTCCAGTTTCTCTTTGATACACAAAATTCGATGTACACCCAAAATCAAATGGAAATAAAAATTCCTTGCCAACTCTTCCCCCCAAAGTCAAACGCGACTCGATTAGACTTACTGTTGCCCCCCCTCTAGCCGCACCAACTGCAGCACAGATTCCCGCAAGACCGGAACCGACCACAACAATGTCGCTTCTTTTAGATAAAGTTTTCAAATTAAATCATACAGCTTTTCATTCAATGCATCAAAGATGGCAAGATTTGATTTAAGTTAAGGAGATCTAATAATAAACATTAAGCTATATTAATAGTTCAATTTAAATTGGTTTGGTATTGAAAGGAAGTTTTGAATTTGTTGTTTTTTAACTGTGCTTAAGCCCACACAATTCGCGATATTCCACATCTTGAAACATTGCCTGTTTAAAATCTGTTTCAGTTATAAATTTATTCTCTCTCAACTTCGACTTACTGCCAGTTTTTCATAATGCGAAATTTATTTCCCAGATGGACCAATTCAGTGCCTGTCAAAATCATTTTTGCTTTAGGTGTTATCGGAGGCACTGTGACTGCAGGGATTAATTATTACGCTACGCCAAAGTACACTAGGGTAGGCTACCAACCCAAGCAGCCCGTTTCTTATGATCATAGTTTTCATGCAGGCGAACTCGGATTGGATTGCCGCTACTGCCACCATGGTGTTGAGAAATCTTCTCATGCAAATATCCCCTCAGCCAATGTTTGTATGTCATGTCACAAAAATATTAAAGCTGACTCACCTCTACTTACCCCAATTAGAGATTCTTACTACGGGGAAGACATCAATATGGATGGTCAGCTATCAGAATCTGAAGATATTGATGGTGACGGAAAAATCTCCCCAGGTCCATCTGTCCCCTGGGTCCGTATTCACAAAACTCCCGACTATGTTTATTTCAACCATGCGGTCCATGTTAATCGCGGAGTAAGTTGCGTGGAG
>CBFIBI010000050.1:16153-16452 GCA_965660725.1 Opitutales bacterium | reverse complement strand
CGCTTCAACTAGTGATCCAGCTGTCGCTCAGGCAAGTGCACATTTAGATGCAGATGCGGACAACAACAAAGACCTGCTTGATACCACAAACGGGTTGGAAAACTTCAGCGTGGCAGATTTCGTTGATTACATTCAAACCCTTGCCAATGTTCGTGCAGTAAATGGTGGTACTATGTCCCGCCTGACTTATGCCGAGCGTATATTGGAAGAGAATGAAATTAATCTTGGTGCCGCAACATCCAGAATCATGGATGCGGATATGGCATATGAATCAACCAAGATGGCTCGCCAAAATGTAC
>CBFIBI010000050.1:0-16143 GCA_965660725.1 Opitutales bacterium | reverse complement strand
GCCTCTATGGTGACACAGGCCAATGCTCTTAATAATGTTGTTCTAAGCCTTCTTCAATAAAAGGCCGTATTAGACAACATTAACAAGAAATCATCAACCGTTTATTAAATTAATCCCTAATCTGGAGATAATGTACGCGAAAATCCCATTGAATAAATGCGGTGGTCCCGTGGAGAAAGGGGATGCACTGCCCGGAATGCCGGGCGGTGCCCCCCCTTCCCTCTCCAGAAAAGTTAAAAAGGGGATAGATATCTGGAGAACAGAGCCAGTCGATAATTTCATTATCTGCAAAAATCGGTATTCCCCCCAAAAGGTAAACGATAAAGAATGTAGGCTCACTGCTAGACAGAAACGAATTTCCAAACAATCAGTCGCTCAAGATCAATACCTTCAAACTAAGACTCAAAGTAAGATCAGTTTAAGTGTTCCACTGACTGCATTTTACAATTACAATTTCTCATTACATTCAACTTCACAAGTACTCCTCACCCCCAATGGTATGTTAGATTATATCTTTCAGGATTTCCCTGTTGCTATCACCCTATCGACCAGAAGTGGAATACTTTTCAATAATAAATTAATTAATCCAAGCAAGTCATGAACAATTTGTATTCAGATCATGAAAAAACATCGATTTTGAATGGGGGTGCCATTCGATCCAGGGAAGATTCTTCAATGAAGAGCCCCACTAACTTTAGAACCATAGGATCCACAAATCCTACAATTGATTCACTCAAAAAATTGTCTGCTGATCAGAATCATTTGTCGATTATGCAACGAGGTTATTCAGAGCGTTTGGTAATCAAGACACTCTCTTCCAATCTGCGACTGATTAAGGCTAAACGACTTAGGATGCGTAACCATGGAAGTACACCATTAATTTCAATTTTCTAAATAAATCCATCATTACCATGACTAAAACTAAATGGCCCAATGCGATCCCCTACAAGGATGTATACGACTCCCACAATACAAAGCAGGTTTCGCACTCTCTGGTGAGGCGATTTATTAATGGTACGATAAAAATTAACAGAACCGAATGCACAATCCCTAAAACCCAATGGGACATAAGTGGAAGATCAAGGAATCCAAATCACTGACCAGTTTTAAAAGGATATAATTTAGAACAATTTAATCCAAAATCATATTTTCATCATTCAATTACCAAAAACTTTTACAACACTAATAAATTACTAATCTAACTCGTCTAACTGAAGTGCCCATCATGCTAAATTTCGATTAAAACATGCTGATCAACAGGTAGTCTTAAGTGATTTTAAATATCATCAAAAATCAACACACACTTTTTTAAAATAAATATTAAATATAAACTAAAGTTTAATTAATATCATCCGATTATATATTCATTCACAATATTTTACATAATAATGTTAACTATATTTTTTTTCTTAATTTTAGATTCTGCCTGCGGTTTTTTAGACCTAAATACAGGTAACTATTCAGATTTTTCACACACAAAATGCTTCATTCTTTAACAGTTCATTCGCACATATCTGGGGCAATCAGCTCAGGTTATTTACCTGGGCCATCAATGGGTGCGAATTCTTCTTATATAAAGTCTCCAATTTCAGAAGATATCGCATTAAACATCAATACATCTACGGATTCTGATGAACATGGGCGGAACCGATCATCGAGTGATGCGTCTTTTAATCAAAAGGTTCTTCGTTCCCTTTTTGGTGGAGAGGTCAAAAATAATCTCCTTAAACACAACCAATTTTCATCCATTCTTAAAAATAACTCACTCTTTGCCCAAAGGGTTTTACATGTAACGCAACAACCAGATACGCATCTCTAATTGTTATGAAAGAAGAAAATACACACACATTGCATAGTTCCTTAGTGGGGAAATCCAGTTCACAAATTCCATCACATTTAAAAAAACCGCAAGGTTTCGCCAAAATAATTGCGGGTGGCAGAATTGTTCGTCCTGATCCATCCAAACCAGAGATCGAAAGAATGGTTACCGGGAATCCTACTGGGCAAAATGAAGAATCTGTTCCGGGTTCTCATGCAAAGGCGGTTCTTGAGTCGGTTTCTGCTAATCTTGAAGCGGGGATTGAATTGGTGGATCGTCAGGAAACTGCACTGGCAAAGATTGGCGGAAAACTTTCTGAAATTGCACTTGTTTTGAACCAAACAAAAGCTCCGAATGCTAATCACGAGAAAAGAGTCAATTATCAGACCAAATTTATTCATTCAAGAGATGGCATTCGAGAATTAGCAAAAGAAACATTTGATCAGGTTGCACTTTTTTCAAATGGTCCAGCTAAGCCCGTAACCATTGCTGTTCCAAGTGTGAGTACATGGGAAGGTATCAACATTGATAGGGCCAACCTCAAACAACCCGGTCTCGAGACGGTAGATAATGGAAAAGTCTATGGTGAATCACCTGGATTTTTTCTTGATGCTGGTTCAATTAGCAAAGCTTTTAAAGAATGGCGCGGGCTGTGTATACAAAATCGCCTTCAATGGGGATTATTGATCGAACGATTACATGGAATTAATAGGTCATTAGAGAAATTCAGAAAAGATCGAAGCTGGAAGATACCTTCTTTTTCAACCAAACAAAAAATGGGCCCTCTTCGCAGGGCAAATCGAAACAACTGATCAGCGGAATTTAACTTTATAGATTTTTCATTGATGTCTCACGCCACTTACATTTTTAGCTCCGTCGCAAGGATGCGATTATTTACCTAGTCAAGGAGGATTAGAGTATGCCTATAGTAGTCAATAGCAACACAACCGCCACAATTGCCTCATTTAATCTTTCCCATGCGAATGATTCATTGAGAAAAAGCTTGGCTCGATTGTCCTCAGGAAAGCGAATTGTACAACCTTCTGATGATGCTGGCGGAATGGCAGTTGCATACAAACTTAACTCGAAATTAAAGAGAACCGAAGCTGTTAGGCAAAATGTACAGAACGGCATATCTTATCTTCAGGTACAAGACGGTGCGTTATCTACAGTCGCTAACATTGTAAGTCGCATGTCTGAACTAAGGACAATGGCTAATGATGTAACTAAGAACACTCAGGATGTGGAAAATTACTCTAAGGAATTTATCGAACTACAGAGACAATTGAGTCAAATCCGATACGAAAAATTTAATGGAGTGAGTTTATTCGCAGACAGTCGTTCACCCGCACTTGTTAACCCACCGGATCTTCGCCCACAGTTAAGCAAAAACTCTTCGGTGGATGACATGGGGAGAACTTATCAGACTTTTTCCAGACAATTGCTAACCACTGCCGATGGTGTTCATGCTGACGGACATGTTTCCCTAAATGTCGTAAATATGCAACACATGCTTTCATTAGGCGGAATTGACACAAGGTTTATCAGTGCAAACTACGCTGCTTCAATTGCAACACTTCACAACAATAATAATGTGACTGGTAATTTGGACGGTCTGGGGGAAAGAGGGTTTATTAACCTTGGTAATGTTAGCGAGAAAAACAATGACGATTTCAACCTAGCTTTTGATTCTGGTGGAATCAGTAATGCAATTTATACATCAGATGGCTTTCTCAAGAGTATCATGTTTGTCTCGATGGGAAGCTTTACCGATATTATTCAAAGGGTCGCAGATGCCAGATCAGAAAATGGAGCCGAGCAATCCAGATTAGGCATGGTCGGTGAACTGCTTATGCAAAACCAAACCAATCTGGAAGCGGCACATGGACGTATTATGGATGCCGACATCGCGTTGGAATCATCCAGGTTTGCACGACAAAACGTATTGGTCCAGTCCTCTGCTGCAATGGTCGCCCAAGCCAATCAATTAACCAATGTTGCTCTGCAACTTCTCGGGTAAGAACATGAAAATCTTTAGTTTGAAATCGTTAATCCATGCTACGAATCAAAACCTTAACAATATAAAATCCAAGGAGGGATAAAATATGCCAATAGTAGTAAACAGTAATTCATCTGCCACGACGGCTTCCTTTAACCTATCTCATGCGAATGATTCGTTGAGAAAGAGTTTGGCTCGATTATCTTCGGGTAAACGAATTGTTGACCCAGCGGATGACGCCGGGGGCATGGCAGTAGCCTACAAGTTGGACTCGAAGTTATCAAGGACTGAGGCGGCCCGGCAAAATCTGCAAAATGGAATTTCCTACCTTCAGGTTCAAGACGGTGCATTGACCACGGTTGCAAAGATTGTGGACCGAATGGCCGAACTGAGAACCATGGCGAGTGATGTCACAAAGAACACTCAGGATGTTGAGAATTATTCCAAAGAATTTATCGAACTGCAAAGACAGTTAAATCAACTTAGGCATGAGAAGTTTAATGGAATAAGCTTATTCTCAACGAGCCAGACTGCATCCACCAACAATCCACCTGATTTACGTCCACAGCTGGACAAAACTTCCATTGCGGTGGATGATATGGGGCGGACTTATCAGAAGTTTTCCAGACAAATCCTTACCACCGCAGACGGAGTGGTTAGTGACGGGAATATATCTCTGAATGTAACAAATATTCAGCATATGCTCTCGCTTGGCGGAATTGACACAAGGTTCATCAGTGCAAACAGTGCAGTTTCAATTGCCACTGCCAAGACAGGAGCAGGCACAGGAACAGCAGACGCCAACGGACAAAAAGTCTTTATTAATCTTGGCAACGTAGACAATGGAAACAAAGACGACTTTACTGTCGCAGCAACCAAGAATGAACTTTTCACATCAGATGGCTTTTTAAAAAGCATCATGTTTGTTTCAATGGGTAGTTTTACTGATATGATTCAGCGTGTTGCCGATGCCCGTGCCGAAAACGGTGCCGAACAATCCAGGCTGGGTATGGCCAATGAATTATTGATTCAAAACCAAACCAATCTGGAAGCCGCACACGGAAGAATTATGGATGCGGATGTCGCTTTGGAATCATCCAGGTTCGCCCGACAAAATGTTCTGGTCCAGTCCTCTGCGGCAATGGTGGCTCAGGCAAACCAACTTACCAATATCGCCCTGCAAATCCTAGGCTAATCTTTATTATAATCATTCAACATTATCAAAATTCTAAAACCAATTTATATGTAAAGTTCTACCGTTAACACATAGGTTCATAGTGACTATCTACCATTGTAATATTTCTACATGTTTCATTCGTATCGTCATCGTTCACCTCTTTACAGACTCTGTTTCTAACAAGTTAGAGTTATTTAATTCTTTTTTTAATCATAAATAAAAAACTATATCACTATTGTTAATTACAATATCAAAATCATTTAATAAACATGCGTAAAATATTTACAGGCAATACTTTAAAATTTAAAAGTACAAATGAAGGTGCTAATCTTCGTTTGCATCCAAAGTGCGGCACACAAATAACGAATCTTACACCCAATGAGAAAGAGCGTTATAAGCCCCCACCTTCTAAATCTTTTTCCACAAGATCCAGGCAATCTGTAATGATAAATAATCTAAAACTTGGGATAGAATTTAAAAACAGACAATATAACAACCTGATAAGCATTAACGAAAACATCTCTCAGATGTCCCCATATGCTGAATGCCCAAAAGATCCGGAAGGTTGTGCATGGAAATTATATCTCGATGTTATCTCAAATCTTACAAGTGAAAGATATTCAAATTTCCCTCTTTTTGGATATGGAATAGATCCACCTATTCGAGTTCATTTAGTTCGATATGGGAAACCGTTAGTATTTGAATTTTCAGTATCGACACTCCTTCAAAAACTTAACTTCCAGGCAGTTTTAAACTGTGGGCTAAGCAACAAAACTCCTTCAAAGCATATCATTGAGTCCTGTAGTAGGGAAATTCTTGAAGAAATGCTTTCTATTTCTAGCGAGAAAGATCGGGCTGATGAGTTGCTGGATGAGTATCTACATGGTTTCTCGATCAAGAAGGAAGCTATATCGAACAACAATGTTCCGGATGTAATACCAGTTCGAGTACCTTTTGTACAAAGATTAATAAACACAATTCTTAGTCCCTTTTATCAAAAGGCAGCAGTCAATATATAAATTTCATATTTTCATTTCATAATCATTTTCAACTTATAGAACACATTTTTTAACATATGGGTGTCGCACCCATCCTTAATGCGACAACAGTGGCAAGGACGCCACTTACATTAATCAAGGAGGATTAATTATGCCAATAGTAGTAAATAGTAACGCTTCGGCCACCCAAGCGTCATTCAATCTGAGTCGGGCCAACGACTCATTACGTAAGAGCTTAGCTCGATTGTCTTCGGGCAATCGTATTAATTCGCCAGCAGACGATGCTGGGGGGTTAGCTGTAGCTTATAAACTCAACTCGAAATTAAATCGCACGGAAGCTGTGATTCAAAATTCACAAAATGCGCTGTCTTACTTACAAGTGCAAGACGCAAGTCTTCAAACAGTGGGTAAAGTTCTAGACCGCATGGCTGAATTAAGAACCATGGCTGCTGATATAACCAAGAATTCAGGTGACATTGAAAACTACACCAAAGAATTCATGGAACTACAAATGCAACTGAATCAAGTTCAGAAAGAAACATTCAACGGAATCAGCTTGTTTAGTAGAACTTCATCTGCAGCGGTTACAGGAGAATTAGGAAAAGGTGAAGGAACCTATTTGGATGCATCCGGCACGACTGTAACATACTCAACATTTGCTAGAGAATTAATAACCCATCCCGATGGACAAGCTACCAGCGGTAGTATTTCTCTAAATGTAGTAAACCTACAATTCGTACTCTCCATTGGTTCACTTTCTGCAAATGGAACTGCAGGTGCGGGATATGATTTGGGTAATGTATCCACTAACGCTGCTGGTGGAACTACCAATGGATATATCAACAATATTCTGAATGTTAGTGTTGGACAGTTCACTGCAGCAATTGAGAAACTTGCAGATATGCGAGCAGAGAACGGTGCTGAGCAGAACCGTATCATGAACTCGATCGATTTGCTTCAGACAAATATGACCAATCTCGAGGCAGCACATGGTCGAATAATGGACGCTGACATCGCATTGGAATCCACAAGGTTTGCTCGACATAATGTGCTTGTTCAAGCAAGTGCAGCAATGACAGCACAGGCTAACCAGTTAACGAATGTTGCCCTGCAACTTCTAGGATAATCTTACATTAAACCCAAGAAGCCAAAATAGAAGAGAAAGTAATGAAATTGCTTAATTCAAATTCAAACATCTTGCTTCTGGCTTCAATTTCTTTCTTTCAGCCTTGCCAGCCAAAGAATGCTGGCAAGGCAGGAGAGAAAGCCATTTTAAAAATATTATTTTTATAATTTTCACGACGACAAGGAGGTCATTAATCATGGAACTAACTAATCATAGCTATCTAAATTCAAGGAGAAACTACCTTTCATCACTCTCTTCGCAAAAGCTTTCTGCAGAAAGGTTTGCTTCAGGTAAAAAACTTGACCGTTCAGGAACTGATGTGGGTGCTTTATCACAAGAGTCAAACCGAAGAATCGAACTGTTAAATGACAGAGCGTCCATAGTAAATTTAAAAAATGCCCGAAGCTTTTTATACGCTCAGGAAACAAGCCTTCATCGCGTTTATGAAATGTATGACAAGATTGAAACCTTAGCCATTAAGGCAGCGAACCCCAATACAACAGAAGAAGAGAGGAAAGACTATAATTTGGAATTTAATGATTACAAGGAGCAGTTAGAGAATTTAATGGTGAGTCGTTACAACGATAAGTTGCTCTTCAGTAATACTTTAATGTGCGGGGGGCCTAAAAATATTGAGTTGAAAGAACTCGATTTATCAAATGGTGCTTCAAAAGGAAGTGCCAGTCATGCCGTTAGAGCTCAAACCGTCTTTACTGGATCTCCCTCAGGTTCTGTTTCATTTCGTGTTAACTCAGGGACAGCAGGTGATACATACAGGGTTTGGATGGGCAATGTATGTGTTTTTAGTGCGGGACCTTCATTTCTAGGCACTGATCATACTAAGCAATACAATGATAATGGTCCCAGAACTTTCACAGTAAACGGTAATACTATTAAAACTGAAGATGTTAATTTTCCGTACCCAGGAAATGGATGGAGAACTAAAGGAAGTGCCAATAGCGACAATAGTGACTTATTCGAAGTGACTTTTGCACCGGGTGAAAAAACAACCTACAAAGTAATCCCCGGAGCAAGTAATGACGATGGCACTGGCATGTCTAATTTTAATGGATATGACCCCGCAACTGGTTTGTACAATAACATAATAACCAATGACCTTCCAGATAGCTTTGATCGTACAGAAATGACGATTCAAATTGAAACTAAGAGTATTGGAATAATATATGAGGAAGGTAAATCTGCAAATGCTACAGGTGAGCCTAAAAGACCGAAGGGTGCTGACGAACAGGGTGTTGTTTTTACTCCTTCAGAGTTTATTCGTAAAATTCCTACCGATGCTCATGGGAATGTAATTGAACTAAACTCAAAGGGTTTCGAAACATTAGAAATTGACTTTCTTTTAACTGCCGCTGACGCCCAAGAACTTGTAGATGTGATGAGAGGCCATGGGGTACACATGATGAACGGAATGCCGATGACAAGGTTTGGCGAAATGAAATGCCTACTTGAAAACAGACTTGGAATTCTCGGAGCTGAATATCGTCGCATCGATTACGAAGTAGATGAATTGGAAAGACAAATTGTTGGTGATGAAGATGCGCTTGGTCGAATCACAGATGCCGACATGGCGAAAGAGGCAACTAATTTTGCAAAGGAGTCTTTAAAAATGAAACTTGCCTCCGAAGTGATGTCAGATGTTTCCAGACTTAAAGATGTCTTAATCCCATTAACAACCGAGCACTTCCGAAGCGAAGTTCTAAGTGCTACACTCTAATTTTAAAACTAAGAATCTAAGAGAGGAAGCAAGATGGAACTTACAAACCTTAGTTATATTCAAGCGAATGATATGTTGAATTCTTCTCGTAAGGATAAAAGTTTAGCAATCAACCGATTATCAACCGGTAACCGCTTGAATAAACCAGGGTTAGATGCTGGTGACGCCGCCAAAAGAGGCTTTGGAGGAATTGATGTCGCTTACTTTCCATCAACTGAGTCTCAAAAACAAGAAGAATTAATCACTATTGGAGGAAATATAGGCCAAGGGGATGAGTTTCGATTTAGCGTAAGGGAATTGAGTGCATTGCTTGAAACTGAAAGCGATACTGATTACTACCATCTGGCAGCATCTGATAATGAAGATCCTGAATATGTGAGGGATAAATTATTTGATCAGATCAGTAGCGATGCAAATGTTATGAGATTTCTTGATGTCGAAAAAGTTGGCACAGACTCATTAAAAATGACAGCAAAAATGAAAGGCGACCCCTACCTGGTTCATAGTTATAGCTCAACTTCTACCAAAGGAATTTTCAATGCTCCAGTTGAGACCGTATCTAATGTCTTAAATAACGCAAAGGAACATACATCAACTATAAATCTAGGAGGTGCTTCACTTTATGTAAATGATAGCGTATCTCTCATTATTAATGGTACAACCATTACCTATCAGGCAACAGCCTTAGACCAATTCAATCATGATCAATGGGTGACGGGCTCGAATCCGAGTGCACCAAGTGGGGCTGATAGTATGGCACACGGACTTGCTACAAAAATAAATAATACCGCAGCAATAAATACTAATGTAGGTGCGGTAGGAAACCGAAGAATGAACGCAAGTGGGCAGGTAGTTTATTCCTCCGGAAGTGTTCTATTATATTCTCTTACCAGAGGCACAAACTTTAATGCGAGTGGCGAAACTATTTCTCTCGCTGCTCCAACATCTGGATCTGAAACCTTCAGTGGCACCGAAACACAGGCTAATATCCTTGGCACGGCACAGAAGTATTCAATAAATGTGGGACCAGATGACCCCTCGGCAGGTGCTGGATTAATCGCAAAGGGAGATAGTTACACCGTTCGGATTTCAGAAAATCTACATCCGGATGAGGTTGATAATCCATATACCTGGTGGATACATGACCCCAAAAGCCAAGAAAAAGAAATTCATAGGGTAACAGTGGGAGCTAATGCTACTGCAGATCAAATAAGAAATTTACTTGTAGCCGAAATAAATAACAATTCCAATCTAGTTAATGCTACAAATGGTGCATCTGGAGAACTCATTCTATCGTCAACAAAACCAGGCGAGAGTTATTCTGCAACTACATCCAACGGAACTCGTGATTCTTTGAGTAAGATCCAAGTCGCACGTAATGTATCACCATTTAGTGTAGAGAGTTCGATGAATTTTCTTACCGAAATGCTTTCGCAGAATGGTGCAGAGCAGTCACGATTAAATGTGGCTCATGAAAATTTGGAAAACCATTACATTTTTAACGAGCAAGCAAACAGTAGGATTTCAGATGCTGATACAGCTAAGGAAGCAACTCGCCTAGCTAAAAGCTCTTTGAAAATGAATTTAGCTACACAAGTCATGTCGAGTGCATCAAGAATTACAGACCTTTTAACTCCTCTAACAACAGAACACTTTCGAAGCCATGTGTTAAGCTCCACGCTTTGAATGAAATTTGCCTTCACTAATAACTTTTAATAACGCCATGGAACTTACCAATTATAGTTTTTTAAATGCAAGAAATGATTACAACTCTTCTCTTATTCGAGGAAATCAAGTCACAAAGCGAATCTCGTCAGCGGATAAGTTAATCAACAAGGAAGATGTGGGTGCCCTGGGGCAAAAAATCGGTTTAAGAAGTGACCGACTTCATGTTAATTCGAGGAGAATTACATTACAAAACTTTATCACTTTTCTTGATTCTCAACAGAAAAGTTTGGAACAGGTAAAAGGTATCTATGATAGGATGAGTATACTTGCCCACAAAGCTCTGGATCCAACTTTTACAGAATCTGCAAATTCGCATTCAAGTGATAAAGACTTATTAAATAAAGAATTTCAGGAACTTTCAGAAGAGTTAGATGGTATTCTGAGCAAAAGAGTAAATGGACAATTGTTATTCGGTGGCAAATCCGCAGATTTTACAGATGGTCTGCTTGACGAAACTTCAACTGGTGCCACTCCGCAAAAAATATCAATTGATGTGGGAACAACGAAGGGCAAGATGACAATCGAACTGAGTCCTGGAACGGCTCCGGATCAAATATGGATGTTTCAGGGCGAATTGTCGGCAGAATTGAATGAGTATTTTGATGCAAATACTTACCTTAATAACGGAAACTTTTATGACCCGACAGACACCGCTCGATTACAAGATTTGAACGATAAACTATATACTGCTTTTGAAAAGAACGGTATCTTCACAACAGGTCCTTGGCAAACACAAGGCAGTGCAGATGCTCTTAACTACGATAAATTTGAAGTTGAATTTAATACCTGCGATGTAAAGGTAACGCCGTCATTCAACGGTAACAACGGAGCTTTTGGTGCAAACCTATATGGTACCCTAACAGCAAACAAAAGCCTGAGAACAAATGTGCCATCAGGCGAAAGTACAATAATAACTATGATAGGCGTAAACTCAGGCAACACCGCAATCTATCGAGTCAATGCAAGCTTTGAACCTGATCTCCCTTACAATGATTTAGAAGTGCCAGGAAGTTCAGACGTTTACCCAGCAATCTCTTTTGGAAACATCGATTGTTCCAATATCAATAAATCAACCAAGGCTAAGAAGGTCCTAGAAAACCTACAAGGCGAACTTGATAACTTAAATAATTCAATGGCACAGGTGGCTGCCTCGCAAAAGCGCTATGAATATGAAATCGAACATATGGAAGGAATAAATGTTTCTTATGAAGCAGCGGGTGGCCGAATTTCAGATGCAAGCTTTGCAAGAGAGGCCACTGCCCTAGCGAGAAGTTCAATCAAGAAAGGTTTAGCCACACAAGTTATGTCCAACTCATCAAATCTTAAGGACGTTTTAATCCCTCTAACGACAAACCATTACCGCAGTCATGTGCTAAGTTCCAGTTTATGATAATTCAATCCATAGAAAGTCTAATAATTTTGTAGAATGAGCTTTGTTGTAAATTCAAATCAAGCTGCCACCAAGGCAAATTTGAGTCTTGTCCATGCACAGACGCGCATGGGTAGTGCAATGAATAAGCTGTCATCAGGGACAAAAATACTATCTGGTGCCGATGATTCAGGAGGTCTTGCCGTAGGTATGAAATTGGAGTCCACGAATAATCTTAATCAATCGGTAATAGAGAATCTGCAAAACGCTCTCTCTTATCTTCAGCTTCAAGATGAAGCAATGAGTAAGATGAGCGAAATTGTGGATCGTGTAGGGCAACTTCGTATTCTTGCATCAGATGTAACCAAAAATGATTCCGATATATCAAACTACTCAAAAGAATTTTTGGAACTACAAGGAAAAATGGATAACGCAGCGGAAACGAAGCTGAACGGAATTGATCTATTTGTTTTCCAACAACAGACCCTTTCATCAAAAATAGAATCCGTTCCAGCTACATATACAAATAAAGACGGTTCAATTGAGAACTACTTGAAATACAGCCTGAATTTAAAGACAGGCAGTTCTTCCACAACTGCTGATACCTCAATTGATATAAGCGTTGTCAATATGCTGTTCATTCTCACCCCAACCACAACCGTCATCGATGGAAAGCTGACGAGTTACACACAAGAAATGATTAACGAAACCGCCAACCGATTGCTATCTGCAAGAGCTGATAATGGCGCCCAGCAAAAGAGATTAGAGTTGGAAATCGAAAATCTCCGCTCTGGGACTTCAGATCTTGAAATTGCTAGATCTCGAATAATGGACGCAGATATTGCCTCAGAATCAACAACTACTGTTAAAGAAAACATAATTATGAAAGCAAGTAGTTCGATGTTTGCTCAAGCCAATAAATTACAGACAGAAACTGCATTAAAGTTAATGACATGACTCTAAAAACAAGAAATCAATTTAGCTCCACCCCTCTTAACACATGGAAGTGACAATTAATAACTAAAAATCAAGGAAGATAAATTATGCCAATAGTAGTAAATTCAAATGCGAGTGCGACCTCCGCCTCGTTCAATTTAAGCCGTGCCAATGATGCATTACGTAAAAGCCTGGGGAGATTATCTTCAGGAAATAAAATTAATTCACCTGCCGATGATGCTGGTGGGTTAGCGGTTGCATATAAACTTAATTCAAAACTGAACCGAACTGAAGCTGTTATTCAAAATTCACAAAATGCACTATCTTACTTACAAGTGCAAGATGCTGGGCTACAAACAGTAGGCAAAGTCTTAGACCGAATGGCTGAGCTTAGGACTATGGCACAGGATATAACCAAGAATTCCGGTGACATAGAGAACTATTCAAAAGAGTTCGTAGAGTTGCAGTCACAACTAAGACAAATCAAGCAAGAAACCTTCAACGGGATTAGTCTTTTCTCACAGGAGCAAACTGCCGCTGCAACTGGTACGCTCGTTGAACAAAGCACAACCATAGGAAATGATACATTTGATAAATTTGGAAGGATTTTAACCACACATCCAAATGGAGAATCTGCCTCTGGAAGCATCTCTTTAAATGTCGTTAATCTTCAGTATGTACTTTCCATTGGAACTTTGGCTGTTCAAACGGGAGGCACCGACAAAGATCTTGGCGGACTTGACAACGGAACAGTTAGTTCTAACGGCATCGATGCCAACGGCTTCATTGGTGACATCATGGATGTCAATGTATCTCAGTTTACTCGTGCGATTGAAAGACTAGCGGACATGCGAGCAGAGAATGGTGCCGAGCAAAACCGTGTTCTTAAAACAATAGATTTATTGCAGTCCAATATGACAAACCTGGAAGCTGCTCACGGCAGGATTATGGATGCGGATATCGCCTTAGAGTCAACCCGCTTCGCTAGACATAATGTCTTAGTTCAAGCAAGTGCTGCCATGACCGCCCAAGCAAACCAACTTACTAATGTAGCCCTACAATTATTGGGATAATTTAACAAAACATCAATTTAACTAACCCAACCATCACATGGAAGTGATTAATAATAACATATAAAATCAAGGAAGATAAAAATGCCAGTAGTAGTAAATTCAAATGCGAGTGCGACATCCGCTTCGTTTAACCTGAGTCGGGCCAACGACTCCTTACGTAAAAGTCTCGAACGCCTCTCGTCGGGCAAACGAATTAATAATGCGGGTGATGATGCAGGAGGCTTAGCTGTTGCTTACAAGCTTAACTCGAAAGCAAATAGAACCACCGCAATATTACAAAATGCCCAAAATGGACTGTCTTACCTGCAAGTGCAGGATAGCAGCCTGCAAACCGCTGGTAAAATTGTGGACCGTATGGCGGAGTTGCGAGTCATGGCACAGGATATTACCAAAAATAGTTCTGATATTGAGAATTATTCTAAGGAATTTGTTGAATTACAATCCCAGTTAAATCAGATTTCTAAGGAAACCTTTAATGGGATAAGTTTATTTGCAGCATCAGGAGTAACTGCTGTGTCAGGCAAACTGGACAAAGTTAGTAGCACGGATGCATCCGCTGCCCAGTATAATGGGATAAAATACGATTCATTTAGTCGCACATTGATCACTCATGATTCCGGAGTAAGCACCTCTGGCAGCATAAAACTGAATGTGATTAACTTTCAATTCATGCTTTCAGTGGGAGCAACTAATTCTGGTGGTACAGGATTTGATCTCGGTAACATCCATGGTGGAAACGCTGGAGGAACAGAAGTTACGAACAACTTCATAAATGACATAACTGAAATAAATGTCTCTCAATTTACAAATATAATTGAACGAATTGCCGATATGCGTGCAGAAAACGGTGCCGAGCAGAATCGTGTACTTAATAACATCGATCTACTCCAAACTAATTTAACAAATATCGAAGCTGCACATGGGCGTATTATGGATACGGATGTAGCCCTGGAATCCACTCGATTCGCTAGGCATAACATTCTGGTTCAAGCAAGTGCCGCTATGACTGCACAAGCAAACCAACTTACTAATGTAGCTCTTCAGCTAATTGGTTAAACGATTTAGATAACCCTAACTTCACATGGAAGTGATAAATACCAACAAAGAAAATCAAGGAAGATTAAAATATGCCAATAGTAGTAAATTCAAACGCGAGTGCGACATCCGCATCGTTTAACTTAAGTCGGGCCAACGACTCATTACGCCAAAGCCTCGAGCGTCTTTCTTCAGGAAAGCGAATCAATAACGCAGGAGATGACGCCGGTGGATTAGCCGTAGCCTATAAACTTAATTCCAAAGCAAATCGTACAACTGCGATCCTACAAAACACTCAGAATGGACTCTCATTTCTTCAAGTCCAGGATAGTGGATTGCAGACTGCAGGTAAAATTGTCGACCGGATGGCTGAACTAAGAGTGATGTCTCAAGATATTACCAAGAACAGTTCTGATATCGAAAATTACTCCAAGGAGTTCGTTGAATTGCAGGGGCAACTTAATCAATTATCAAAGGAGACTTTTAATGGTATAAGTTTATTTGCCTTCAGTCATGGTGCCGCATCTGCAACCGCAAATTATCAGGGGACAGGCGCAAATGCGACATACAAAACATCCGGAGGGGTTTCCTTAACATATGACAAATACGAACGTACATTAATTACTCATGACTCAGGTGTAAGCACTTCGGGTAGCGTTCAGTTAAATGTCACCAATATGGAATTCATGCTTTCTCTTGGGACAACTGGAGACTTAGGCACAGGAACAACCATCACTGACATTACAACAGTTAATGTTTCTCAGTTTACAGATGTTATAGAACGAATAGCAAATGCCAGAGCTGAAAACGGTGCAGAGCAAAATAGAATAACTCAGACAATCGACTTGCTCCAATCAAACCTTACCAATATCGAGGCAGCACATGGACGCATTATGGATACGGATATTGCATTAGAGTCCACTCGGTTCGCTCGACATAACATCTTAGTTCAAGCGAGTGCAGCAATGACTGCACAAGCAAACCAACTTACTAATGTCGCCCTTCAGCTCATTGGTTAAACGATTTAGATAACCCCAGCTTCACATGGAAGTGATTAATAACAATAAAGAAAATCAAGGAAGATAACAATGCCAGTAGTAGTAAATTCAAATGCGAGTGCGACATCCGCTTCGTTTAACCTGAGTCGG
>CBFIBI010000049.1:0-17642 GCA_965660725.1 Opitutales bacterium | reverse complement strand
AGTTTATCGTTTGTGTTTATTCACCCCTTATGGATTATCCGAGGAGGAAAAAAGAGAAGTTTTTGTAATGAATGTGGACGGTCAAACTTCCTTTGCTGAAAGTGAAGAGTTTAGACCTCCCGGTGTCGATCATCAGCAATTACCTGAAGAGGATTGGGATCTTTATGCTGTGGGTAAAGTAGTTGATTGGGCAATTGGTAAAGTTCAGAATTCCTCTGTTCATGGAGATTCGTGGGAGGAATGGAAAAACTGGGTTTCCAAAGCAATTGAAAGGCATGAGGGTAGGGAATTCATTACCTGTGCACATTCGATGAATGCTCTTCCTGGAGTAGGGGATATTTCTCGTTTTGGAGTTAAAATTGAAGAGGAAACAGAAAAAGATTCCGTTGATTTAGAAGAATTGCGTTTGCGTAGGGAAATGAAATTCAAATTGAATGAAAAGATTGTTTCCCTGAAAACAAAGCGTGGAATAACTGGAATTGTGGGAGGGGTCATCTTTGCTTTCTATCTATTATATTCGATCTATCTATTTTTTTTACCAACTCCGTGGACAGAATATTCCTTAAAGGGTTTGCTTGACAGTTATCAACTTGGTGCAGGTTTATTTGGCGGTCAGGCATGGGGTATTGTGCCCGCTAATTATGACGAGGAAGGAGACGGTGGGCAGGATGTGGTAGGTGAGTGGGAGCGTGTGGACGGTTTATTTGTGATGAAATTTAAACGTTTTAAAAAGAGTAGGGAAGAGGAAAGTGGAAAAAAACTATGGCAATTTATCGGAGAGGGAAAAACATCTGAAGAAGACTACTTTATTTGGAAAGACTTTCTCAAATATGATAGCCAAAGAGATGTTTTGCTTCTAGTGAAAAGAGAAGATTCAAAGTTCACATATGTGCCAGGAGTAAAATCAAGCGGTTCCCCTCGATTATATCCAGAAGAAAGAATTAAATCAAGTATGGGTGAGGTTCGTAAGTCAGAGCTTGTGTTTGAATCGACAGAAATGGAGAGTACTAGATGGTCTCTTTTTTTTGCGATTGGATTTATTTTTGCCAGCCTTCTTTATCACAGGGAACTAAAAAATTTAACCCTATCAAACGGGGATATAGTTGAATAAAGAAAAAATTATCTTTTAATCGGTATCCATATGCTTTTAAAAATTACAATTAGGGTTAAGAAATTTTTTTTAAATTTAGCCTTAATTTTCTCACTAAGCTCGTGCTGGCAAAAGGATCCCAGTGGCGTATACTCAGGCGAGATCAAGGACTGGATTTACGAAGTATTTGAGGCACCGGTTGTCACACAGGGGCATGAATGTAAAATTGAAGTCGTTCTTCGTCAAGTTCCTGAAGGATTCCTATCTGAATTAACATTTATCCACCCCAAAATGAGTAAGGTTGTGAGAAAAGGAAAATGGAAAGTGGAAGATGGTTATCGAAGAGTTTTTTTTGAAGATGGGAAAACGCCTTCTGAGTACTTTCTTATAAAGACAGGTGCACGCTTCACTTTCCAGACGAAAGATGGGCTTTCTGATGACGAAGGCAATCCAGTTTTATTAATGCGAAATGAGGGGAAATCGCGCAAAGCATCTTATCCTTTTAAAATAAGCTTTCTTGATGGAAATCTAGTTCAAATTGATGGTCAACGAGAAGGAGGTGACTATTTTGGCGAATGGAAATGGGCGGGGGAGCAGATAAGCGTACAGGTCAGTCTCGATAAAAGAAATAAAAAGAACAATGAAGAGACTGAAGAAACCTATAAGTATTTTTTTAAATGGGATAAGGGAAAGGGAGAGAACCTATCCCTTGAAAAAATGCTTATTATTCGACCGTTTGTGAATAAGGATGGATCAAGGCGGCAAAGTTGGATGAGTTCATTAGTTTTTACTGACCGACCGATTTTAAAACCTATGTGAAATAGGAATTAGCTTGAACGCCAAAGGTTTGACGTATCCTCGATCATGTTCATGATCTATCACTTTTATTTATACAAATCCTTATGATTACTGCATTACAAAATTTTATTTCATCCAGAGGAAAGTTTGTCTTTGTGCTTCTACTGGTTGTAGTTGTGGTTGCCTTTGTACTTTACCTTGCACAGGGGGCTTCTGTATTCGATCTTTTACCGGATCCAAATCAGGAAAAGAAAGAATTCTATGGAGCGGATCTCAATGATCCAGATCAAATGAGAGCCCTGAATTTTCAAAATCGGGTAGCTTCCGATTTTGGTGCGGTTATTCCCCCGTTGGAAGATAGTATTGAAACAGCGGATAAGATGTTTGCAGAGTCGATGCAGGCACAGTTGCAGGCGGCGTTTCAGTCCGGTCGAGAAAATGTTAATCAAGCTGAACTTCAAAGACTATTCAGTTTTATCCAATCATGGCCGAATTTTCCGAAAAATTTAAAAGTTCGAGAAATTGCCCGGGCTGGGTTCTACGAACCTATTTTTTCTCAGGCTTCCATCAAGGCAATGCTCGTAATGGCAGCTCAAGCTAATGCATGGGGATATTTATTCGAGAGCGATAAGCACATTGGGATTAATGATGGTTTTAATAGGTATGTTCGCGAATTAGACCCCAGTCTTTTTAACAGTGATGAGAATCGATCACGAGTTCTTCAATTTGTTGCGGCACGACAAGGAGTCAGGGTTCAATTTGTTGAATCAAGTTTGTTTACTCATTTCAGGGCAAATCAAGTAGACAGAATTTATACTGATGGTGCTTACACATTAGACAAGGAAGGTGAGCTTGATCTTTTTAGCAATCAATTTGCCTGGAAGGCTGATATTCTTTCAGTTAAGTCATCCTCATTGGAAGATAAAATCCAAACACCAAGTCTTTTTTCGATTTCTTTCAATAAACAGCCCGATGATAAAGATAAACTTGAGCTTTTGTATGGTTCTTTAAATAGGACGATTACTTTTGTTGAAAAAATTTCAGATCAAAACACAACTGATGTACAAATACCTATTGGATCAAATATTTCAGAAACATTGAGTAATTTAGTTGGTGCATTTGAAGATAGTGATTTCGTTTTAAAAATCGGTGGAAAAGATCGAATATCTATGATTCCCGATTTAGATAATTTACCTAGTATTTATCCAAGTGTAAAATCAGTTGGGGATTCTATTGAGGTTGCTAACGAACTGAATGAACAACTGAAGACTTTTCATTCCGAGCACAAAAGTGATCCAGAGTTCATTGAGCCATCCAGGACATTTGCCACAATGGTTACCTTTCCGACAAGTAATTTCTTATCGATACCACCGGAGCCTAGCGATTCCAGGATAAAATCCTATTTTGATCTAAATCGTGCTCAATTTGAGAGTGTTCCGGAGGTTCCTGAACCGAGTGAATCTACTGATGGAGAAAAAGGACCTGTTGGTGAAAGTGATTCAAATGTTAGCACATCAGAATTAAATTTGATTGATATTTCACTGAGTGATGCTAACTCAACCAATAAAAAAGAGGTTCAAATAGAAGATGTAAGGGATGAGATTCGATTAATTATAATTGAAGAAGATCGTTTGGACGCAGAGAGAGATGCCAAAGATCTTGCCCGTGAAGCATCACTTAGGTTTCTTGACGAGTTAAATGCACTTGGTGACAAACTCAGATCAAAATATTCAAAATATTCCCAGAAAAGAAATTCTGAGGAAATAAAGAACTTGATTGTTCAAAGTGGTGGAGTTGAGAGAAAAATTTCATTTGGTGACAAGGATAAGGGCGTACAAGCTGCTATTCTTGGAATCGAAAGAAGGGAAAGCGAGAGGAGATCCAACCGTGAACCTTTGGATGAGGTTTCAAATCTGAATGAAAGTTTATTTTTCACAAGATCCATTCGAACTATTAGGGATGGATTTGCAGTTTTTGTCTTGGACCGTAAGACAGAGGAAAAACCAGGTGAATTTTCAAAAGCACCTTTTGCTCAACTTTTTAAAGGATATTTTGATGGAATTCGTTTGAGTGCTTTTAATAATAGGGTTGATGAAATCTTTGTGAAATTAGAAGCTAATGATAACAATCAATCATTCCGCAATTATGGGCAGCATTTAGCAATAGATGGTAAAAGTCTATCTGGAATACAAAGTACCTACCGAATTCAAAACCAAAGATTACAGGCGAGGGTTGGAAAACTTGAGACCGAGCGTAATCGAATCTCTGCGGCGGAACGAGATAACAACGCAAGTGCTGAACAGGTTGCTAGAAAAAAAGAGTTGGACGCTCTTATTGAAAATTTGAGGGAAGAACAGGATGAGGTTAACTCGAATCGCTCCCTTGCTACTCAATTAGTTGAAGCATGCCCAAACCTTGATGTTGGAGCAGGTTGGACAGAACTCGAAAAGACAGATAAAGAAGCTGTCTTTGTCCGCTTGAATGCGGTATATTCAATGAAGAGTAAGAAGTCCAGTAATGAGGAGGTCAGCGAGCGTGTGAGTGATCTTGAACTTGCACGTGGGGAAAAGAATCGTGATCTTATTTTGGCCGCATTAATAGAGAAAGAATTATCTAAAAGTGCTAAGGATTAACAGAGCGTTTTCGCCAGCCTAGAAAAAATTCCACATTTCCATCATTTCCTCTCGGGCTTGATTCTGCTCGAGCAAATAGTTCAGAATTAGGCAAATTCTGTTCCGAATGAAGGATGATTTCAGTTAAGACTCTCTCTCTGATCGCAGGGTCTCGAATGACTCCCTTTCCTTCATCTGCTTCAGATTTTTTGCATTCAAACTGAGGTTTTACTAAGGCAATTAATACGCCCGTGTCTGACGTAAAGCTCCAGGCTCTAGCCAGCACTTTCTTAAGCGAAATAAATGATAAATCCATAACCACAATTGAGAAAGGATACATTTTTAATTTATCTTGCGACAAATTACGTAAATTAGTTTTTTCAATGTTTATAACTCTTGGGTCAATTCGAAGCTTATAATGTAGTTGTCCATGCCCCACATCAACACATGTTGCTGAGCTTGCCTCTCTTTGGAGTAAGTAATCACTGAATCCCCCAGTAGAGGCTCCAAGGTCGAGGATCTTACTTCCCTTTATTTTGAGGGGATATTTTTTAAAAAAACTTTCTATTTTAAGACCACCCCTTCCCACATAGGGAGGAGGAGAATCTAAAACGAGTTTGCTTTCTTGATTTAACATCCTGCTTGCTTTGTCAATTTTTTCGGTTCCGAGTTTTACCTGTCCGGCAAGAATGCAAGCCTGAGCTTGTGTTCTGCTTTCACAGAGACCCAGCTTAAGAACCAATTCATCAGCTCTAATTTTGCTATTTTTTTTCATTTTGGAGCTCGTTCATTGTTTAAATGTGGTAGGGCAAATTCAATAAAATGTGAACTTAAAACCAGAAGAATATATACAAATTTAAAAAAAAACTTGACCTTGGTGGGTCAAAATGGCAAAAGGTGGGTGGAAATGGAAATTTGTGGATAAAAATTGGATTGGGAATGGCCGAAGATAGCACTACTTATTTTGTTGGCGAATTTGTGCATGCCCTAGATTCAAAAGGGCGGGTCACTATTCCATCCAAGTGGAGGATCTCTGGCGGGGATAATACTTACTTGGCATTGCCGAATCCAGGGGGTTATATAACGGTTTATCCTCCTAAAATGGTTTCCAGGTTGGAGGAGAAGGTGGCTGCTGCTAGTTTGAGTGATGCCCGTGCACAGTCCCTACTGATGGAGTTATTCTCTAAGGCTCATTCTTTTGGGTGTGATAAACAGGGAAGGATTAATTTAAATGATAAATTACTCGAGCATGCGTCTATTGAGGGTAAGGCGGTTCTTGTTGGTAATTTTTCAGCATTTGCTATCTGGTCAGAGGAGAAGTACGGACAGAGAGAGGCGGCAGATGAGAGAAATATTTTTGATGCGATGAGGGAGCTGGGGTTATGATTCAAAAGCACATTCTGCGTTCAACTTTTAGGGTGGTTGTCCGCACAAAGGGAGATTGTGCTGGACTGACCTGGCTCCCTCGCGTTTCTTTTTGTGGTGGGTTTCTTTTTGCAACTCATTTTTTTGGGCAGTTGAGTCGAGGGAGTTATTTGGATGTATTGTGGTGCGGTTGAATTTGTTTGCTCACCTTCCATGGTAAGGCATATTCCAGTTTTGCTTGAGGAAAGTCTTGCATATTTGGCCCCTGAAAAAGGTGGTAGGTATGCTGATTTGACCTATGGCGGTGGCGGTCATTCTGAGGCAATTTTAAGTTCGAGTGATAATGTTGAGCTGGTCTCTTTTGATTGTGATCCAGATGCTGCTGAGCGTGCAAAGATAACCGAAGATAGATATGGGAATCGGTTTACTTTTCATGACTTAAGCTTTCAGAGAATGGATGAGGTTTCGTCTCAGGATGATTTTGATGGGATTCTTATGGATCTCGGTATTTCATCTTTTCAGCTGATGGAGCCGCTCAAGGGGTTTTCTTTTAAGCTGGATGCTCCAATAGATATGAGGTTAGATCCGCGAGTTGGTGTGAGTGCAGCAGAGTTCCTTGAAACCGCATCGAAAGAAAGCCTTGTTCGTGCTATTCGTGAGTACGGAGAGGAGAGAAGGTGGAATCGAGTTGTGAATGCTATTCTTGACGCGAGGGGAACAGGAGTTTTGCAGCGTACTATGAGTGCGGCTGAATTGGTGGCAAATGCAGTTGGTGGATTTCGTGGAAGACAAAGAATTCATCCGGCAACAAAAACTTTTCAGGGAATTAGGATTGCTATTAACGGTGAAATGGAGGCCTTAGCTGTTGCTTTGCCTAAAGCCTTTCGTGCATTAAAAGTTGGAGGTGTGTTGGCTGTGATTTCTTTTCATTCTTTGGAGGATAGGATGGTTAAGCGTTTTATGAGAAAAATGGCAGGGAGACCTCAGCATAAATTTGATCGAAGTGTTCTTGAGCAAAGGACTTCTTGTGCTAAACTAATAAATACTAAGATAATAGTCCCATCAAAGGATGAGGTAGAGAGTAATCCTCGCAGTAGATCTGCAAGACTGCGGGTTTTGCGTAAGTTAAGTCAGCCAGAGATATAAAAATGAAGTCTCAGCTAAATATTAGTCGTTGGATATTTTTTGTTGGATTTGTGTTGTTAATTTTCTTTGGTGGGGGTGCATTGACAATTGTTTGGTTGAGGATGGAGATATCTGAAGTTGCTAAAAATTGCGGAAAACTAGAAGGGGAGATGGAAATAGTTGGTCGTGAGGTGTATGAATTAAGAGGGCAAAAATCCAAGTCATTACGTCCTTCTTCTTTAGCAATTATGGTTATGGATAGGCTGGAAATGCCTGCAGCAAGTCGAACACACCATATTTCAAAAAAGGATTTAGAAAACAGGATCAAGGGTAGAGGGCAGTTGGTATTTAGAGCGCGCGGAGAGTTTGCCGGCACACGGTAATGAAGAGTGTTTTTATTTCTCCTTTTCGATTTTACCTAGTCTTTTTTGCTGTCACTGTAACTTTTTGCTCACTTGGAGGTAGACTTGTTTATTTGCAGGTTTTTCGGGCGGATGATTTTACTCAATTTGCAGATGGAGCAAGGAAGAATGTCGTTTCAATAAAAGCAAGGCGAGGTGATATAGTAGATAGAAAAGGGAACTTGCTTGCGACAACAAGATCAGTGGTGAATGTTGGGCTCGATCCTCATTCGATAGACGAATCAGATGCAGGAAAGTTTCCAGAACTTATTCGTTTGTTAGATATAGATCCCACGGTTTTAAATGATGCTATTTCGAGAAAGGTGAGAAAGGGTGATGGATTTAATGCGGAAGTGAAAAAAATTCGCTGGGTTAAACTTAAAGAAGAAGTTAACGAAGAGACGTACCGAAAGATTCAGAATCTTCAAATAAAAGGGGTTTATGGCAATTACAGGCACTCGAGATTATATCCGGGAAATACTTTAGGATCTCATTTGCTTGGATATGTAAACAAGGAGGGTATTGCCACGATGGGTGCGGAGCGCTTTGCGGATTATTACTTAAAGGGGCAGGATGGATGGAAGGAAAGTGAAAAAGATGGGCGACGAAGAGAAATGCCACAATACCGAACGGTTGAGGTGGTACCTAAAGACGGTTTGAATGTAGAACTATCTATAGATTGGATGATTCAGGATATGGTTGAGAATGAATTATCGAGAATCGTAGAGGATTATGAACCATTGAGTGCAAGTATGATCGTCAGTGAGGTTGCCACTGGTTCAATACTTGCATTGGCAAATGTTCCTGATTTTGATCCTAATTTTTACAATAAATCAGATCTTGCAGCGCAGAGAAATAGGGCACTTTCAGATGTTTATGAGCCAGGCTCTACTTTTAAAATCGTAGCAGTTACTGGTTGTATGAACGAGGGTTTAGTCGACGCGGATGATATTATTGATTGTTCCGTTGCTGTAATGCAAAAGGGTGCAAGAAAATTGAGACTACCAAGCGATCACCATCCACTTGGTAAGATAAGTGTAAGTAAGGTCGTACAAAAATCAAGTAATCGGGGCGCAGCTCAACTCGGTATAATGCTAGGTTCCAAAAGGTTATATGAATATTGCAAGTCATTTGGATTTGGTCAAAAAACAGGTTTTGGAATTGGAGGAGAAAGAAAAGGCACGCTTCATCATCCTAAAAATTGGGATGGGTTGACGATTACTAGATTGCCAATGGGTCATGCAGTTAGCACAACTGCAATGCAGGTTCATACAGCTATGTCTGCGGTTGCTAATCAGGGAATATTAATGCAACCAAAATTTATAAACCGAATCTTTGATGGTGAGGGAAAAACGGTTACACCTTTTTATTCCAAACCCATAAGAAGGGTAATGGATTCGGGAGTGGCAGAATCATTGACCAAAATGCTGGTTAGTGTTGTGTCAACAGAAGGAACAGCCAGACAGGCTAGGTTAGATGGTTTTGATGTGGCAGGAAAAACTGGAACAACCCAAAAACTTATAGATGGCAAGTATTCTAGGCATCATCATGTCGGTTCATTTGTTGGTTTTTTTCCAGCTGAGAATCCTCAGATCGTAATTACAGTTGTAGTGGATGAAGCGAAAATGAAAAAAGGATTATTGGGGTATGGCGGGACTGTAGCGGCACCTGCATTCAAAAATGTGGCCAAACAGATTATTGGGTATTTAGGAATTAAACCTAAAAAAATAAGCGAGAAAATTGCGGGAAATATCAAAGCAGATTCCTTAGCATATTAATTAGCAAATAATAAAAGATGAAAAATATTAAAAATCATCAATCATTGTCAGAAATGCATAATCGATTAAAAAAAGATTGTTCTTTACGAGAATTGTCAAGTGGTGAGGATGTTCTAATTCAGGGAAATCCTGATACAAATGTAAAGGATTTGATTACTGATAGTCGCAGGGTATCACCCGGGTCAGCTTTTTTTGCGATACCTGGTCTTCGGAAAAACGGAAATGACTATGTAGAAGAAGCAATTAAAAGAGGAGCTAAAACCGTTATTTTATCTGATCCAGAAACGGAATTACCACTAGGGGTAACGGGTGTTAAAGCTGAAAATCCACGTTTAGCTTTAGCACAATTTGCAAAAAAATATCATGGAGCCCCTGATCAAGATTTAAATTTAATTGGCGTTACAGGAACTAATGGAAAAACTACTGTAACAACTTTAACAAGGCACTTATTGGAGAGACCAGGAAGACCAGTGGGGTTAATTGGTACTGTGCGTTATCACTTGGGTGATCGGGAAATGCCTTCTTTTAAAACAACTCCAGAAGCTTCAGATATATTTCCATTACTTAAAAGTATGCTTGCAGCAGGTTGTTCGGAAGCTGTGATGGAAGTAAGTTCACATGGTATTCATCAAAGTCGAGTATTTGGTCTGGATCTTGAGGTTGCAGTATTTTTGAATTTATCAAGAGACCACCTTGATTATCACGATAGCATGGAAAGCTATTTTTGTGAAAAGCGGAAGATTTTTAATGGTGAAAATGGCAAACTGCCTAAGGTTGCCGTAATTAATCACGATTGTCCTTATGGAAAAAGGTTAATTGAAGAATTGCCCCCTCAGGTTCATGTTTTAACTTTTGGAGAGGACAAGCAATGCGACTTTAGAGCAAGAAACATATTATTATCTGCTTCAGGTGCTGAATTTATCTTAGATGGGCCATTTGGATCCACAGTAGTTTCAAGTCCATTACTTGGGCGTTACAATGTAATTAATTTAATCGCTTCCTATGCAATTGTGCATGCATTGGGTATGAATGTTTCGAAGTCCATTCATAAAATAAGTTCTTTTGATGGTGTAGATGGAAGGATGGAGTCAGTGAATAAGGGACAGGATTATAAAGTAGTTGTCGACTATGCTCATACCCCAGATGCACTTCGTAACGCTCTTAATATGTTGCGTGAATGTACCAATGGAAAATTACATTTAGTCTTTGGTTGTGGGGGAGACCGTGACCGTGGAAAGCGTTTAGAGATGACAAAAGTTGCCTGTGCTGGAGCGGACCGAGTCTGGGCAACATCAGACAACCCAAGGACAGAGTCTCAGGAGAGTATATTTAAGGATATGAGGAAAGGGTTATCAAAAAATTCAAAAGTAAAATTTATTGATGATCGTCGCCGTGCTATAAGTATGGCACTCGATGCCGCTGGCAGGAATGATTGCGTACTCATCGCAGGAAAGGGACACGAAGGATTCCAGGAGGTTCAGTATACAGCCATTCCATTTGATGATCGAATTGTTGCGGGTGAGTTGTTATCTGCAAAGCAATTATCGATGTAATGCCAATTTTTGATCCAGAAAAATTGGCTAAGTGGAGTTCCGGGGAGTGGAATAAAATCCCCGAGAATCCTATTGCCGGTTTTTCAATTGATTCACGAAGTATCAATACCGGTGAAATTTTTGTCGCCATAAGAGGAGACCGTGACGGTCATGACTTTATTAAATCGGCAGCAAACCATGGTGCGAATGGGGGGATTGTAGATAGATTACAAACTGATGTTTCAATTCCCCAGTTATTGGTGGAAGATACTCTCCAAGCATTTCATGATATTGCACATAATCACAGGTTGTCATTTGATGGACCTGTAGTGGGAGTAACAGGAAGTTGTGGTAAAACCTCAACAAAGGATACATTGGGGCTACTTTTAGGTAAGGAAAATACGCATACTACCAGTGGTAATTTAAATAATCATTTGGGTGTGCCTTTGACTTTGTTAAAATGCGACAACGGGGTGCACAAATTTTCTGTGGTTGAGGCTGGTATTAATCAAGTTGGTGAGATGTCGAATTTAGCTCAGACTATTGCTCCAAATATGGTGGTTGTTACTATGGTGGCACATTCTCATTTGGAAGGTTTAGGATCAATTGAAACAATTGCCTCAGAAAAAGCGGATTTATTCAATATTTCTGATATTACTGAAACCGTTATTTTTCCGGAAAATTGCTTAAAATATGAAAAATTTCGAAATCGTTTCAATTCAGGGAATGGCACCATTGTTCTTCGAGAAGGAGAACCGCGTGTAGATCCAAAACCAGATGAAGCTTTTTACTCCATTTGGACTGAAACAAACAAGATTGGGGACTCGTCGTCGCTTCGGCTTTGGCGGCACGGGTCCCCGTCTTTTTCCGTTACTATTCCTGCAATGTCTAAAGGAATGGGGGGAAACGCAGCTTTGGCAGTACTTGCTGCCCAAGAGTTGGGTGTTTCGGTCCAAGAAATTTCTGAACGCCTACCCCGATTTCGTCCCTCGGCCTTGAGAGGCATATGCTATCAAGGCCGAGGGCGTTCATATTTCGTTGATTGTTACAATGCAAATCCAGCATCAATGATTGATTCGCTTGAGTTTTTTATCCAGCAATTCATTGAAAAAAAGAAGTTATTTGTATTAGCAGGAATGGAAGAGTTGGGTCCGGATGAAAAGGAATTGCATTATAATGTAGGGGTAAAAATAAAAGCAGAGGAAACTGATTTAATCATTTTAGTGGGAAAAAAAGCATCATGGATGTCTGGGGCTCTTCTTGAAAGTGGTTGTCGTGAAGAGCAGATTATAGTTCTTGATAATATGGAGGATGCAATTCCGATTGTGGATGATTTTGACGGTGCAGTTCTTTTTAAAGGAAGTCGTGCCTACAAGCTTGAAAAATTATTACCAAGCTGGGCAACTGAAGTAAAAGAAGTGGGGATTACTAAAGAATGCTAAGTTATCTTCAATTTTGGGAAGACTCATTTGGTCCGCTAAGATTATTCCAATTTATTACGGTTCGGGCCATTTTTGCTGGGATAACAGCATTATTTCTTGGGTTTGTTTTTGGACCAAAGTTAATCAGTATGCTGAGGAGCTTTGGGGCTAGGCAGGCTTTCAGGGACAAGGACGAAGTTGGGGAGCTTGCTTCACTTCACGAAGGAAAAGCAAAGACACCAACAATGGGTGGCTTATTGATTTTTGGATCAGTCCTTTTTTCAACATTTTTGTGGGCCGAACCGAACATATATGTGGTTACCGCTATGATGGTTTATTGTGTGCTGACTTTTGTTGGGTTTGCGGATGATTATTTGAAGATTTCAAAGAAGAACAGTAAGGGACTTTCTGGGAGATACAAATTACTCGGCCAATTATTTGCTACTGGTTTAGCACTATTTTTGTTATTAGGTTACCCTGCTGAATTACTGACAGGCTTCCATGGCAAGGCAACCGGGAGTGGAGAGAAAATGCTTGAACTTTGGGCACCTTTTCACACGGAGGTCATAATGGAAGTAATGCCATTTGCTTTGGTGTTTTTTTTGTTTCTTTTTACCCTGACTGGCTCCAGTAATGCGATTAATTTAACCGATGGGTTGGACGGGTTGGCTATTGGTTGTACAGTTACTGTTGCTTTGACTTACGGCATCATGTCTTACGCTTCTGGCAACTTTATTATATCAGATTACCTTAAGATTAGTTGGGTCCCTGGCAGCGGAGAACTTGCGATTGTTTGTACGGCACTACTGGGAGGAAGTCTTGCTTTTCTTTGGTATAATGCCCATCCAGCTGAAATCTTTATGGGAGATACTGGCTCCTTAGCAATTGGAGGACTGGTGGGAATTATAGCTTTAATGATACACCAACCTTTCACTTTGGTAATTGTAGGTGGTATTTTTGTAATGGAAGCTGGTTCCGTTATTTTACAAGTCGCATCCTTTAAGAGTCGTGGGAAAAGAATTTTTCTAATGTCTCCTATCCATCATCATTTTGAATTAAAAGGGTGGAAGGAAACAAAAGTGGTTATTCGCTTTTGGATTTTATCCCTTTTATTTGCAATCATAGGCTTGGCCACTCTGAAGTTAAGATAATATGAAGGGATGGCTTAAAAATTGGGAAAAAATGCGACATGAACCAGTCGCAATTTTAGGCGCGGGTATTAGCGGAAATGGAGCGAGTTCTCTATTAAGGCAGATAAGATGGGAATCAAACATGTACGATGAGCACGGACGTGCCTTCACTATTAAGGAGGCACGTGCATGCTCGTTTGTTATTTGTAGCCCCGGTTTTAAACCAAATCATTCATGGAGATTACTTGCTGAAGAATGTGGAAAAAAAGTAATTTCTGAAATTGAATTTGCATCTGCATTCACGAATTCACGAATTATAGCCATTACGGGTACAAATGGTAAGACAACACTGGCTACTTTTCTGACACATTTGTGGAATAGTTTGGGGATGCCTGCTTTAGCTGCTGGAAATGTGGGCACCTCTTTAAGTGAGATTATTTCTACTGGATTAGATAAGAATAAAACAGTATTTTTGGAAATTAGTTCGTTTCAGGCATCAGATCTTGTTGGGATTTCACCAGAAAGTGTTCTATGGACTAATTTCGATGATGATCATCTCGATTATCACGGAACGATGGAAAGCTATTTTTCTGCTAAAGCAAAACTTCTCGAGCTGACCCCTCGGAACCAATGTTTCATAGGTGAGTCGGTTATGAATTTTGCTGACAAACTAAATTTCAGTGTTGAGGGTTGTAGGATTATAAATCGAAAAAGTATCAATTGGCAACTGCCAGATGATCATTTTATGGGAAGTTTTCCTCAACAGGAAAATCTATCTATGGCTCATGCCTATGCACAAACTTATAACGTAGAGGACTCAAATTTTAGAGATGCAGTGCTTTCATATAAACCTGAGATGCACCGATTGCATAAGGTCGATTCTATCGGTCGTGCAGTTTATTGGAATGACTCAAAATCCACTAATTGTTCTTCTGTGTTGGCAGCATGTAAAAATTTTAACGGGAATGTCTTTTGGATTGGTGGAGGTAAGGACAAGGGTGGAGGATTGGAAGCATTTGTTCAAAAGATAAAACCTTTAATTAGAAAAGCATTTCTATTCGGAGAAACCGGAGGTCGGCTTTTTCAATTATTTGAACAAGCTAAATTCCCTGGGGTATTGTGTGACTCACTCGAGCACGCTGTAGCATCGACTCAGGCAGAATCTGCTACTGAAACCAATGTTCTTTTCAGTCCAGGTTTTTCAAGTTTCGATTTATTTAAGGACTACAATGAAAGAGGTAATTCTTTTATAAACATAGTTTTAAATTTGAAGAAATCATCTGGTATATCTAGGCATTTAATTAGGACTTAAATTTTCAATAATCAGTAAGAAAAAATAACATGAAACTCACAAAAATATTTGGAATTGTTTTATCATTGCATGTCGGGGTCATTCTCCTGGTTATGTTTCAGCCCAGTTGTCAAACTGTGGAGAAAAAACAACCTGATGAGCCAACTTCTAATGAAAATAGCAAAGTAGGTGCTTTCAACGAGGGGTTAACCGATGATGTTCAGACGGATCCGCCTGTCGCCAAACCTTCTTCACAACTGAGTGAACCAACGCGCCCAGTTGCTGGAGAGCTCTTCGTTCCAGGTCGTAATGATGAGATTACCCCATCACCTTTGCCTCCAGTTTCAAACGAAGGCTCTGCATTATCGGAGCCATTTAATTTACGTCCGACAGATCTTTCTGTTTATAAGATTGTGAAAGGGGATACCCTGTGGGGAATTGCTAGAAAGAATAATGTCAGTTTACAAGCATTGTTAAGTTCCAATCCAAGTTTAAGTAAAAACTCCCGTTTAAATATTGGACAGGAAATAATGTTGCCTAAAGCTGGAACTTCATCTCCTGCACCCGCACCATCTATTATACCTCAGGAAGTTTCCGCTGGTTCCTCTTACACAGTTGTCGCTGGTGATAGCCTTTCTCGTATTGCACGAAAAAATGGTGTTTCACTTCAGGATTTGATGTCGGTAAATGGAATGAATGCCAATTCAATTATCCGGCCTGGGCAAGTTTTGGTAGTACCAGAAGGAAGTGGTACGGTTGCACCATCAAGCTCTGCAACTGTGGTTCCTGACGGAGCAACAGCACATGTTGTAAAAAGAGGTGAAAATTTAACAAGAATAGCTTCAATATATGGGACGACTGTGAAACAAATAATGGAATGGAATAACATTCTAGATGCTGGTAGGATTAGGGTAGGTCAGTCATTGGTTGTTTCTGCATCCTCGTCGCCTATTTCTACATCCCCGCTTTCAAATGAAACGATTGAGGATTCACAAATAATTCCGGCTACTGATGAATCTTCTGGAGTGGAGGACTTTTTCAAAGGGGGTGTTGAGGAGAAACCAGTTATTGATGTACCAGAACAACTTTAATAGAATTAATTAACAGGGTGAATGTGGAAAGATTGGAGTGGCAGCAGAAGCAGTAACAAATAATTTTACTAAGCCTACGAATTGGATAACTGTTTATCTCATAGCAGTTGCCATGGGCTTGACCATGCTTGGATTAGTTATGCTTTTTAGTGCTGGGGTAGTCAAAGACGCCCATTCGCTTTTGGTTAAACAGATAATTTGGATCGGTTTATCTATCTTAATTGCTCTTTACATATCTTTTATGAATTTGAGTTGGTTGAAGGATAAAACCTGGTGGATATTTGGTTTATGTTTACTCGCCTTGGTATTGACCCTAGTTCCGGGTGTCGGAGTGAAGGTAAATGGTGCACAAAGGTGGATTGGTTTGGGACCTCTCCGTGTACAGCCATCTGAGTTTGCAAAAATTGGGCTGGTGTTTGCATTAGCATCCTATTTTTCAGATAATCAAAGAGGTGTTAAAACATTTGTGAGTGGTTTTTTACTGCCTTCATTAATCATTGGACTCGTTTGCGGATTAATTATTCTACAGCCTGATTTTGGTACTTGTTTTTTATGTGGTGCTGTGGGGGCAACCTTGATGTTTCAATCGGGTACAAGTTTAAAATGGCTATTACCTGTGGCAGGATTGGCCATTTTAGCATTTTGTGTATTGGTATATTTTGATCCGGTTCGAATTCGTCGAGTTACTTCATTTCTTGATGTGGAGGCAAATGCTAATGACAGTGCTTATCAGCTTTGGCAGGGTATGCTTGCATTTGGAGTTGGTGGAATTGAAGGAGTCGGTCTGGGAATGGGACGGCAGCAAATGCATTTCTTGCCCGAAGCTCACACTGATTTTATATTTCCAGTAATCGGTGAGGAATTGGGTCTAATATGTACAATAAGTATTGTTATTTGTTTTCTGTTCCTTTTTCTATTAGTTGCTTGGAGACTTAGGCAGGCCCCAAGATTATATGAGTATTTACTGGCAATGGGTGCATTGTTATTTGTCTGCTTACAGGCAATTATTAACATGGGTGTAGTTACTGGCTCGATGCCAACAAAAGGAATGTCTTTACCCTTTATCAGCTATGGTGGGTCAAATCTAATGGTTACTTTTGTATTCCTTGGAATTATTATAAATATTTTTCGGAAATGGGATAATCCAAGAATTTTACCGCCCAGGGAAATCAAAGAAATATGAGAAATATCGTTATTGCATGTGGAGGGACAGGTGGTCATTTGACTCCGGGGATTGCCTTGGCTCAAAATTTAGAGGAACGTGGATATCCTGCCTGGCTTTTTATTAGTCAGAAGTCTGTTGATTCTCGCCTTGCACGAAAATATCCCAAACTCAGTTTTCAAGCGATGCCCGGTGCTCCTTTAATTAAAACTCCGCTTGGTGTATGCCGTTTTATTTTCGGTTTTGTATTTTCATTCATTCGTGCATATCGATTCTATGGAAAAGTTGGGGCAGATGCGTTGGTTGGCTTTGGTGGGTTTTCTTCGTTTGGTCCCGCGATGGCAGCTAAGGCTCGCGGGATCCCAGTTTTCATACATGAAGCAAATCGGGCTGTTGGAAAAGCGGTACGGTTTTTAGCAAAAAGATCCCAAAGGCTTTATTTACCAGAAGGTATGCACTTGGAGGGTATTTCACCAGATGTAATTCGTAATGTCGGTTATCCATTACGGCGCGAATTTCGGAGGATTCCAAAGGAGCGTGCACGAAAGCAACTTGGAATTCCACTCGCAGACAGACTATTAGTTGTATTGGGCGGTAGCCAGGGTGCAGTTTCATTAAATAAATGGTTAAAAAGCAATTTGGAGGCATTAGCTGAAGAAGGTATTTCTTCCTACTGCCTTACGGGTTTAAATAATGAAAGTTCCGGTGTAATTAAAATGGAGGGCCTAGGAGGCGAGGTGGTCACCAATCGTTTTGTTGCCTTCACTGATGAGATGAATGTGGTTCTTTCAGCAGCCGATCTTGTTATTTCCAGGGCAGGTGCGGGAGCGATTTCTGAATTAGTAC
>CBFIBI010000048.1:0-17656 GCA_965660725.1 Opitutales bacterium | reverse complement strand
TGCCCCAAAATCACTACCATCTGACAAACCAACACCTGCATTTTCAAAAAAAGCATGAGGTGAACTAAGCCCCAGACCTCGAGCATCGATCCAAAGAAGATATGTTGCCTGGATTTCGTATGGGATCAGTCCATCTAATTTAGATAATTCACTAAAAGCCAAATCACGATTTTCACGCAAGTAATCTAATAGCTTTGCCCTCCATCCTTCCCCGTTTCTATATGCCTCTTCAGCCAATCGAAAACCCATAGCTGGAGGATCCGGGACGATACCTTTCATTGCCTTCCTGAAACGCCTCCTCAAACTCGAACAAGAGATTACTGCGAATGAACAACCAAATCCAGGTAAATTAAAAGTCTTGCTTGGGGCCATTAAGGTAATAGTTCTTTCAGCAGTATCACTATTCAAGGAAGCAAATGGAATGTGCCTTAAACTTTCTTCAAGAATAAGATCACAATGAATCTCGTCTGAACAAATGTATAATTCTCTATCAATTATAAATTCAGATAATTTACTTAATTCATCATAAGAAAAACAAGTGCCGACTGGGTTATGTGGATGGCATAACATAAATAGATCACCCTGATTCGTCTTCAAGTTGTAAAGATGCTCAAAATCTATTGTGAAACGCCCATTAACAAGGATCATTGGAATATGAGTGCAATTCAAACCAAAGTTTCCCGGGGCCGATAAAAAAGGAGGATATACAGGTGTATTTACAAAAACCTGTGATGCTTCATCCGCAAAAGTGCGACACGCAACATTCAGACCACAAACCATACCTGGGAGCCAAGCTATCCATTCTTTACTGACTGACCAATCATAAAGAAGATCAGACCGCTGAATTATAATATCATGTAAATCAGGGGGGCATATTCCGTAACCGAAGTTGCCCTTAGACGAAATCTCTAAAGCTAGCTCGATGACACTGGGAGGGGAAGCAAAATCCATATCTGCAACCCACAATGGAATAACATCTTTATTTGAATATTTATCCCACTTTAAACTGAGCGTGCCAATACGGTCTGGCACACGATCAAAATTTATTATTGGTTCACTCAATAAAAGTAGCCAATTTTCAAAAACGCTACTGCCAAGAATAGAGATACTTCAAACCAATAAAATCAACCTCTTGGTCTAAAGCACGGTTGTACTCCAAGGCAACGCCATGAACATCATTAATCCACCAAGTTAATCCTAGATCAAATAAAAAGTCATTTTCTCCAAAATTAGACCATAAGCCTCTAAAGCTTCCTCCTACGGACATGGAAAAGTAATCGGTGAACAGAATTTCAGTTCCCGCTAGAAATTTCCAAGTAAACCCATCGTCATTCATGTGTACTTTTGCAGAATCGTTGAGGTATGATAAACCCAAGCCAGCAAACGGGCGAAACATACCATTTTGAAAAACATACTCGTCGTAATGGTATACATAATCCAAGCCCAGTTCCCAGGATGTTTCATCAGTGTTATTCGATTCAATATTTCCGTAGGAAAAGAAGAGATTAAAATCAGTAGTATCAGATGCCAAACTATTTGCAGAAAGATTAAGGATGTCACCCTCAACGCCTAACCCTTTTCCTCCATCAGCCATGGCATATCCAAAACCGAAGTAGTATTCGCCGAGTCTTGATTTAGCGGTAAGAAAATTGAAGCAAAAAACGAAACTGAATAACAAGCAAATTAAAATTCTCATCCTGTCTTTTTAAGATCTGAGGTTCGGACAGTCAACATGTATAATTTATCAAATAGCATTACTACAGTAATGGTTTAAAAATCATGCCCATAGCCTTGAAAATTCTTGCTGAAAATTGTTTTTGATTAAAAAGCGAAAGCTCAGGAAAATTCCCGACTTTCTTCCAGTTCTTGAAAAAATCTTGGTGTCCAGGAGCAACAGGCTCTCTACCCATTTTTAACTCAAATGATGAATGGCGCCTTATTGGCCATGGATCAATGAAAGGTATTGCTTCAGAAATTCTGTAAAGAAACATATTTAAAGTACTTACAATTGGCCTATCTTTTTTATTTGCAATTAGATAACTATTTCCTGGGCTAATGTCTTTCAATATACTTTTCATCAGCAAATTAGAAAACTCATGATCATGAATGATAATTCCTAGTTCAGTATTGTATGTATCTGACCTCGGGTCCAAGTTGTAGGAACCTACAAAAGAAGTTCTATTATCAATAACCAAGGATTTAGCATGCAAAGAAAGAAAGGGAGTCGTGTCCAAAAAGTGATTCTTCCTGCTCTTTTTCTCATTATTATACTTTGTTACAAAATAATCTTTCTCGTTATCATTAAAGTAAGAAATTCCCTTCAACTTCAATTCTCTTTTAAATGGTAATCTTGAAAGAACTTTCTCGTAATTCATCATATCTGCGATGTCCAAAGGTACAGGTTTAAATTCCCACATCTCCAAGCCCAACTCCTCAAGGTAAATTCTTTTTTCTTTATAATTTGCTGCATAAGTAACCCAATTATCAGTTGCAGCCAAACTGTTTGTTGAGATCACAATGCGTAAATCTTTTTCTGCTTTTCGCAATTCACTAAAGGCATCTTGAACATCTTTGCTCAAAACGACATAAGGGGATTGAATAAAAACAGAATTTCCGGCACCCTTGAGCAACGAAAGTAATCTTTCTGAAACTGGTGAAATAACCAATGGTGCTTCATCGACTTTGTTAGGAAAGTCATACACCCATTCAACGCTTTCAACATTTAACATTTCTTTAAAAAAATGTTTTTCTAAAAAATCACTATCATTAGCGAGTATACTTAACTCATCGAAAATTGAGTATTCCAAGAATTTGCTAACATCCCATGATTTTGAATAATTATTAGATGTAATTCGATTATTAACATCTAAAAGCTCAAAAGTAGGGACAGACTGCCTTGACTCCCAATAAAGATTAATACATTCAGACACCTCAGTAGGATCAGGTAATACTACAAAAACATCCCTATCTTTGTAGTTTAAACCAATGACTTGGTCGTAATAATGATTGTTCATATTACGACCTCCGGTGATTGCGAACGAATCATCAACTACAAGCAATTTATTGTGCAATCGTGCATTGTGATCGTGAAAATCAATCGCTAAGCTAGACACCTTATCCAAAAAAGTTGGCCTTAATTTTTTTGCACTGGGATTAAAATATTTAATTTCAAATTTTGGGTCCAATGTAGTCAAATAAGCAACCAGATCAGCCTGATGTTCATTAAACATATGATCAATTAAGAGCCTAACATTAACTCCACGTTTTTGATTTGCCTGTATTAACTCCCAGAGAATTAGTTTCCCAACTTCATCAAATTCCCAAGAAAATGTTTGCAAGGAGATGCTTTCCCTTGCCGATCGAATCAAATTCACTCTCAACAATAAAGAGTCTTCTCCGTGGTCCAATAAAAGTACTTTTGCATTTCCACTCTCCTCAACAACCTTTTTTAAATCATGCAACAGTGCAGGGGTACCGTTCTTATCTAAAAATGGATGGTTAGTGCTGTTGATAAAGGGAGGATACGTTTTAAGGACAACTTTTTGACAACCTCCAAAAATGAACATCACCGCTAAGGGCCATAAAAAAGGCAAAATAATTTTAAGAATCTTGTTCAATAGTTTTAAAATTCATTTCAGACGGGTTGATTTCAGTTCAGTAAGGAAAATTAGAAGGGAAACCAAAATTAGTGAGAAAGAAAAATATGCCATTCCCATAAAGTCAAACTTGCTTAGTAAAAAATAACCAAAAAATGGTGCAAGTAATCCTCTTAAGCCAGTCATAAAAACATGAACCCCCATGTAGCTTGTCTCTTTGCCCGCGGGAGCAAGTTTGGTAACCCACAAACTCCAAGCTATTGATGATCCACCGTTTGCAATCCCTGACAAAGTAGAACCTACAGCCAAACCAATAATTCCACTAGAAGAAAAAAATAATAATACCGAAAGCAACAAAAAGACATTAATTGCAATCCTGTAAGGAATAAATTGAAAGCGATCAAATAATTTAGCCCAAATCCGAGAAGTCAAAACACTCGCTGCGGAGTAACAAATTACAATAATCGAAACATCTTCGTTTGTTATCCCCAAACCTCCCTGACCTGCCATATATTCAACTCTTAATGGGATTGTCATATGAACCCCGAGTCCCATTAGCATCCAGCCGACAATCATTTTGAAAAAAAGTTTATCCTTAAAAGCATTGAACCCACTCGCCATTATTCCAGCTTTCATATTTTGCTTTACCGGTGTCGAAGGCATCCAAAACAATGTGACGGAAGCAATCAATGCAAGCCCTCCCATTATAATAAATAAAATATAAAAACCATTCCCATTTTGATCCAAAAATGAACCAAAAAAATATGAAAAAATAATTCCCATAATTGATCCAAGAATAAAATTCCAAGAGATATACTGTCCACGTTCTTGAGCTTTATAATTGTTGGAATAAACATGGATCATCAATCCAGGCATCTGCGAAAGGCAAATTTGTGCGAGTACCAAATAAAGTGTATAAAATTGGATAACTCGTACAGAAGAACTAAGAAAAAGCAAAAGGCTACATAATAGCATTAATGTGCCCGCAATTTTAGTTACTCTTATATTCAATCTGGAAGAGGCTTCAATAACCCAGGGTACAATAAAAAAACCTATTGCTGAACCCGCAGCAAGAATTGACTTATATGATTCAGATGCCTCTAAAAATCGAATCGCAATCAAAATCGCAAACACGTGGAATCCCACATCAAGTATTCCGTTTGCTGATGAACGAATGAGGTCTAACCTGAAGGTCTTTTTTGGAAGTTCCATCAAAGGGGCACGCCTAGAGTTCCCTTAAGATCTTGAATTATGTACAAAACTTTGCCTCAAAAGACTTTTCTGCAGCCTCGTCTCCAATCAAAATAATTTCGCCCTGCTCAGAAAACTGATTTTCCGGAGATGGGGTAATCACAGTTCCAACTTCACCTTTTAATGCGACTATGCTACAACCCGTCTTCTCAGTAATCCTGCAATCCTTAACCTTTACACCAACGAGTGATTTTGGCGTTTTTTGACTAAATACATCCAAGCCTTCCGTAACCATGAGGATTTCTGCTCTATTCAATAAATTAAAAATAGTGTTTGCCCCCATGTGATCCTGAGACATTACAAAATCTGCTCCTGCGCGATGAAGTGGTTCAATATTACGATGAATAAAAGCACGAGTAATAATTTGAATATCTGGTCTCAACTTCCGTGCATAAATTGTTAAATAGACATTACTTTCGTCATTGTGACTCGTTATAATTAAGGCAGGGGACTTATTAATACCAGCTCGCTCGAGCACAGACTTCTCAGATGCATCCCCGATTATACAGTTAGAAACCAGACCTGCCTTCTTATCATCAGATTCGATGATCCGATAAGGAATTTTAGCCTCCTCAAGTGCTTTGGCGGTTTCCCTGCCAACTCTACCCGCACCAATGATAATAACCGGAGCTGTATTCGTTTTGAATTTACGAAAATCTTCATCGTACTTATCGAAGTGGCTCTGTGTGCCTGCAAGTAAAAGAACGGTATGATTATTAAGCATGGTATTGGGACCAGGTAATTCAAAATGGCCACGCTCCCACATTCCAACAACATTAACCCCATAGTTTTCGCGCAATGAAGCATCTTTCAAATTCTGACCAACTAAAGGGGTTCCATGAATAGTCGCTTCCGCGATGAGCACTTCATCAAAAGAGCCAATGACATGAGTTGAATTATCGGTGCAACAGATTCGTCTAGATAAAAAACGCCCCATTTGTTGAGCCGGTCTAATTATATGGGAAGCACCAGCAAGTGTAAGTATTTCTTCAGAAGTTGCACGATTACAAGTGCTCACAATAGTCAAATCCGGAGATGAATCTCTTGCTCTAAAAGCAATATTCACATTCCTAATGTCATCATCTGTTGTAACGACCATTGCGGCATTTTCGATGGAAGCATCCGTAAAAGTTTGCACCTCATCCAAATTGCCATTCATAACTGGAATACCCATATCATGTAAACGTAACGCTTCTTTCAAGTCAGACACAATAAGAACAAAAGGATATCCAAATTGACTGAGTTTATCCATAAGCACATGGCTTATGGAATCATAATGAGTGAGTATAACATGCTTTTGCTTAACCGGTTCAAAACGACGGGAAACCCGGGCACCTGTTTGATATTCCATGAATGGTTTGTATAAAAACTCCATGAATACAAAGGGTAAAACAATAAATAGATAGAACACGCCCGTAAACATAACAGCCATTGAAAAAAGACGACCACTATCTCCTGAAAATGTAATATCTCCATAACCCAAAGTAGACATAGTCGTAAGAACCCAATAAAATGCTTCAACCCAACTAATTTTCGCACCGCCCAATTCAGCGGACATCAACTTCATGTATGCTTGCATGTAGCAGACAACAAATAAAACTAAAACAAGCCCAAATCGTAAAAAGCGAATAGCGTTTTTTCTTTTATTCCTCTGTTTAAAAACCGAAGGGATTGATTTTATTACATCTCTCACTTAACTATACTCATTCCTTTTAGTCGTTTTATTGGTTACGGGCGAGTACCAATTCAATCATTTAAGAACTGGGGACAAGAAATAAAACTCTTTCTTTCTTATTGCCCGAATTGAAAAGATCATTCTTTTTCAACCTATTACAAATGTTATCTAAAAAAGGACAATTCTTATTTCTGGTTTTGGTTTTTCAGGTTTTTATTAAAATTGACGGTAAAGAACCTCGGCCAGTTACCCGTCATTCTGCAAAGCAACTATCCAAAGGATCAATTGTTTCAGATTGGAATCGTTTCAACGGACCTTCTGATGATGCATCTTCTCCAGAAACAAACATCCTTACCAGGTGGACTAAAAACGAACCTCAAATATTATGGGAAATATCAAAAGGTGAGGGTTATTCATCTCCTGCAATTAGCGATGGAATACTAGTTTTATTTCACAGGAAAAATGGCATGGAACAAATTGAGGGACTTGATGCTGAAACAGGTGTGATAAAATGGACCCACAAGTACCCAGTCGATTATGAAGACCGTTATGGTTATTCAAGCGGTCCCCGAGCAAGTCCAATAATTGATAAAAATCATGTCTACACACACGGAGTAACATCATGGCTGAGATGCCTTGAATTGAAAACTGGCCGATTGATATGGAAACGTAATCTAGCCTTAGAGTTCAATGTTCCGAACTATTTCTTTGGGAAAGGATCTAATCCAATTATCTTTGAGGATAAAATTATAGTTAATGTTGGTGGAGAAGACGGGGAATGCGTCGTAGCCTTCAACAAAAAAAATGGTAAAACTGAATGGATCACTAATGATTCATGGGGAGCAAGTTACTCATCGCCAAGAATCACAAAAATACATGGTCAAACCACTTGCCTCGTTTTTACTGGCGGAGAAAGTCGCCCTCCCACTGGTGGACTTCTTTTAATTGATCCCAACAATGGCAGGAAGCTCAATCGTTTCAGCTGGCGATCATCAAAGTATGAATCTGCAAACGCAGTACCCCCTGTGCCTCTAGGTGGCAATCGAATATTCCTTTCTGAATGCTACGAAAAGGGTGGGGTGGTTATTGAATATGATCAGAACTTCAATCCTTTGATAATTTGGAAAAATAATAATATTAACATCCACTGGATGACTCCTGTTCTAAAGAACGGGATCATGTATGGGATCGCTGGCAGGCACCAGCAGGGTGCAGAAACCTTCGCCCTGAATCCACAAAATGGTGAAGTTTTCTGGAGGAAGCAAATTTCATGGAGCGAAAAAATTAACGATCGAGAACTCAACCTTGGACTTTTCAGAGGAGCCATCTTGGCAGTTGAAGGCTATTTCATTTGCCTCTCTGAACTCGGCAGTCTACTTGTTCTAGACTTAAACAGAGATGGGTGGAAAATCATTTCAAAGGTCCAATTATTCTTCGCCCCTGGAACATGGACGCTTCCTGCATTAAGCAAAGGCCTTTTATATGTAATGCAAAATGAAATGGATCGAGCTTCTGGAAAAATGCCTAGACTCCTATGCCTCGATTTAAGAAAATAGTGACGAGCGAATTCCTAGTTGCCGAAATCTATCCTTTTGGAGGGTTCAACCATGCACTATCCTACCTGGTTCCAGAAAACCTCAGGAATGTAGTCAAAATCGGCACTCTCGCAAGGATACCATTAGGTAAAAGACGAACGATTGGCATTGTTTCCTCAATTACTCAATGTGCCCAAAAAACAATTCAAGATTTAAAACCAATAACATCGGTCGTACAAAACAAACCAGTATTAAACGACGAACTAATTCGCTTAGCCAAGTGGATTAGTTACTATTACTTTTCGAATACGGAAAATGTTTTAGAAGGAATGATTCCTTCCGCTGTAAAAGAAGGAATGGGTGAAAAAAATAAAAGATTTATCTGTAAAATCCCAAGCATAAATCAGAAAGAAGTTGAAGCAAAAATTAAAAATTACCACCAGCAACTAAAACTCTTTCAATATGTTCAAAAATCTAATGGATTAATCCCTTTGCATGAAACCTTGCAACTTCTCGAAGTTGGAATTTCCTCGGCGAATAGCCTGCTAAAGAAAGGATTTATAAAAGAAACAAGTAAAATAATAAAAAGAGAGGCATATGATGATGATCTTTCTGAAATAACCAACATAGTTGACTCAGAAATCACCCTAACTGAAGAACAAAACAAAGCATCACAAGAAATTATTGATTTGATCGGAAAAGAAACTTTTCACGCTCATTTACTTCAGGGTGTAACTGGATCTGGAAAAACTGAGGTTTATTTTAAGGCGATGGAAAAAGCTTTGAGCATGAATGGTGGTATTCTTTTTCTCGTCCCAGAGGTTGCTCTTGCTCCCCAAACTGTAACCAGGTTACGAAAACGCTTTCTAAAGCAAAACGAAAATATTGTTGTTTGGCATAGTCATTTATCAGCAGGGGAAAGACTTGATGCATGGAGTTCGGTTATATCAGGTGAGTCGCGTATTGTGGTAGGTGCTCGCTCCGCAGTTTTTGCCCCCATTCAAAATCTTAAGTTAATTATTGTAGATGAAGAGCATGAACCTGCCTATAAGCAAGAAGATAGTCCACGTTATCACGGGAGGGATGTTGCGGTGTATCGTGCAATGCTTAACCATGCAACATGCGTCCTCGGTTCTGCCACACCATCACTTGAATCACTTTACAATGTAGAGACAAATAAATATTCAATGGGCCTCCTTTCAAAAAGAATCGATGGAAGAGAATTACCACTCGTGCACCTAATCGATATGAGAAGAGAGTCACAAAACAAAAAGATTAGTCCAATCTTGTCCCAACCTTTACTCGAAGCATTAAGACAAAGATATTATGACAGAGAACAAAGCATACTATTCCTTAACAGGAGAGGCTTTAACACAACCATGCTCTGTCCGGACTGTGGACATGTCGAAGAGTGCAAGCACTGTAGTATATCAATGACTTATCACAAAACGGATGGTTTTTTAAAATGCCATATTTGTGGCTTCCGAAAACTGGCTCCTCGTTTTTGCCCTGAATGTAAATCTTTTGACATCGTTAAAAAAGGACACGGGACCCAAAGGATTGAGGATGTGGCCGCTTCTCTACTTCCCACTAAAGCTGTCATCAAGCGGATTGACGCAGATATGATGTCTAAGAAGAACTTATTTCGCGAAACTCTAAATCAATTCAGAAAAGGTAAAATTGATATATTGGTAGGCACGCAAATGATAGCCAAGGGACTTGACTTTCCTAATGTCACTCTTGTGGGGGTAATTGATGCAGACTTACCTTTAAGAATGGAGGATTTTAGGGCATCCGAGAGAGCCTTTCAATTGCTCACTCAAGTTTCAGGAAGGGCTGGGCGGGGAGATCGTGCAGGGGAAGTTTATGTCCAAACTTATGCACCGCATGCATCATCAATACAATTTTCCAGAAAAGGAGACGTAAATGCATTTGCTGAGGAAGAGATGGAAAGCAGGAAAGAATTTGCCTATCCCCCGTATCGACATCTGATACGCCACATTTTCAAAGGAAGAAGCCTTGAAAAAACTTCTTTTTATGCAGAACAATGGAGAAAAGTATTAGAAGAAAGTCCAATTAAAGGCCTTGAAATAAAGGGGCCTGCACCTGCACCCATGGAAAAAATCAAAGGGTTCTACAGGATACACCTATTTTACTTCACAAATCATGTTACCCGCTTTTTGAGACAATATGATTTAAAAAGGAAAGAATTCCCATTAGATAAAGATATACAGGACATTCTTGATGTCGACGCCGTGCAAATAAGTTAGTTGCGAAGCATGGGGTTAGTAATCCTCAGTAATGTTGCTACACCAAATTGGTGATTCCTGGTTAGACGAACTCCTGAACCTGCTGGAACAATAGCATCATTAAAAGGTGAATTCCCGGCACCCAGTCTACGCCAACCGCCAGAATGAATATAAACTTTCGGAGCGCTAGTGTAGCCATAGCCTGACTGTGTAATAATCACAGATTGTACACTTCCATTTAAGACCCTCGCAATACCGTATGCCCCCTGACCGCCACCACCGACAAATGAAACATAAGCATCTGACTCGTAGCCAGTGCCGCCATTACCTGTTATCCACTCTGCATTTCTTTCAAACATACAATCTCCGCTTTTACCAAGTAACTCAAATGTGTCAGGAGATGTGACTCGGGCAACTTCATGAAAGCCGTTTGCTGAAGAATAAATTAGAACACTGTCTTGTGTTGAGCCAACTACATTTCCATCTTCGTTAATTAAATTTTTGACTGGTAAATCATCATTAGTTTTATATCCATACGCATTTGAGATTTTAATCATAAATCCTCTCTTAAGAGAGTGATTTGGTGATGTAACCTCAATGTTACCAGTATGTGGATTCGTCATGGCTGTAATAACACCAGATTTCATTGAAATATCCGACTGAGTCATTGAAGCCGCTACACCGGTTCCGCGTCTTGCAGTCAAAAAAGCAGGTTTCAATACATTCTTATTTGTTCCATCATGCCAATAAGTTGTCCAAACACCATCATGTAAAACTTCAATATTGTCAGCCTCTTCCTGCCTCGAAGAAGTGAGCCACTTCTTGGTCTGGTTAAGGTCATCTGTTAAGTTTGAGGACGGGATAAGGTCAGAAAGCATAACATCAATAGCAAAAGGATTATTCATCAAGGAACGTTTTCCGTGAGAGGGAACTTGGACAAAACTATTTTCAGTGTTCGCAATCCCTGTAATGTTAAGATCCAAGCTTGGAGTAGATTTTCGGGCAATAATAAAGGACTCATCTGGATAGATAATAGTTTCAGATGCATTAGGATCTAATGAACCAAAACGCTCCCAAGCCAAACCGTTTTGATAAAAAGAAATATAATCGGCTGCACTCCCGTTTTGATCAGCCTCAGGCTTTATTAAGTAAACCATGTCGGCTTGTGAAGAATTTCCATCGGAAAGTTGAGTCGATGAGTACCCGAGAAGTGAACCGAGAGTCCAACCTTCAAAAATTTCGACCATGGTGTTTGGAGAAAAAACAACTGAAAGATCATAGTTCAATGGATTATCAATTGTTAATGTATCGCCTGTGTTATCAGATATTAAGAAAAATTTACCAAAAAACATACTTCCCCGCTCAACACAGCGAATAAAGTGAACTCCACCTTCAATTTCGACATTGGGAGGTGATAGGTATCCTGAACCTGTATAGTTGGAGTCGAGCACAATAGAAGCAACACCCCCATTCAGCACAGATGCCGTTGCGTAAGCAGGTTCATAATCTAACCACGCCACTAAACCTCCTGTGGGTAAAGAGATAGAAACTTTTGGCGCAATACTGTAACCAGCTCCTGGATGGGGAACATCAATTCTACTAATTGATTGATTAGAATCGAGAACAGCAACCGCTCTTGCTTTTTGAGTTGCCAAAATTCCTTGCGTAAAAGGCCAGCTTAAAACTGTTGGGTCTAATTGGTCAGGGACCCGATTAAAAAGAACATTGTTACCGCTTACTGCTTTTACCTGTCCACGAAAAACGACTTTTCCTTTAACGCCAGGAGAAACGGTGGTGTAACTGGGTGCATCAGGAGAACCAGCCGGCAAGTTAATCCTGAAAACACCCATAGGCGAGACATGTTCACCTACTGAACAAAAAAGCACAGTTTTAATTTGAAGAAAAAATAAAATCTTCAAAATGAATACTGAGCAATGAAAAGATCGACACATAGATTAAAGCTATTAAACCTTAACTAAGATGCTATCCTTTATCTTATTTTGCAAAGCGAAATTAAAAATATTCTATCTTTTAAAAACAATCCAAAGATACGCAAACCCCTTCTTTTAATACCTCTTTAATAATGAAAGTAAAAAATATATTAATTCTGGTATTGATTTGCCTGAATTTTATCAAACTTTGTATCGGGAAAGAAGTGGTCGTAGAATTCAGGCAAGATATTCACAGCTATTATGAGGGAATGACACATGATCCATTTAGTAAATTGATAAATGAAATCCAAAACATTAGTGACAAACAAGTTTTCGAGAATGAAAAAGATTATTTAATTTGGTTGCTCAAGAAGCTAAAGATTAGCCCGCATTCCCAACTCTTAGTGTACTCGACCACAAGTTTACAGCTAAGCAGAATTTCTCCTCAAAACCCTAGAGCAATTTATTTCTCTGATGATATCTACATTGGATATGTTCCTGGCGGACAGATTGAGGTAATTGGAATTGATCCCCAAAAAGGTGCAATCACATACATTTTTGATATACCTCCAAAAGATTCTAACTCTCACCCGACAATTTACCGTTCGAGAAGATGTATGAATTGTCATGCATCAAGGGAAATTGGAGGAGTTCCGAGTTTACTACTATCTTCCGTTATACCAAACCAAGGCGGAGGCACGATCGATGGATTCAGAAAAAATAAATTCGGACATGAGATCAGTTATAACCTAAGATTTGGAGGTTGGCATATCTCAGGAGATAATCCCTTTCCCATAAGTTGGGCTAACAAGATTGGCATTATGAGAAACGGTGAAGTGTTCAAGATTGATAACCCGCCAGGAAAATTCTTTAACTGGAATAAATACCCAGTAAATTCGAGTAATATTTCAGCTCACTTGGTTCTTGAGCATCAAGTTGGTTTTACAAACATGTGCATTGCAATTAATTATAAAATTAGAGAAATCAACTCCAATAAGGTAGAAAATAACCGAACAAAAATACTCGAAGATTTTATTAATCAAGAATCTAACAAGTTACTTTCTTATATACTTTTCAAAAACGAACCTCCCTTACCTTTAAACAAAACTATCAATTCAAATTCTTACTTGAATGATTTTGAATTAGCCTATCCCCTTCGAAATAAACTTCGAACATTGGATCTTAAAACACGGCTACTTAAAAACAGATGTAGTTACATGATATTTTCAAACTCATTTTTGGGTTTACCAGAATCTTTTAAAAAGTCTTTATTACATGATTTACATGAGATTATGACATGTAAGTCTAATGATCTTCCTGACGAATTTAGTTACCTAAGTGAAAAAGAAAGAATTGTTATCAACCAAACTTTATTAAATTCAACTTTAAGTTATGCCTATAAATAAAAAAGGCACCTATCGGTGCCTTTTGATAAAAAGATAAAATATATCTACTTTTTGGCAACTTCAGCGCCGGATTTTTTCCATCCTGAAATCCCTGCAGAAAGATGTTTAATATTCTTATAACCAAGTTTTGCGGCAGCGTCTGCACCTCTCTTGTAAGCTCTGCATCCGGGGCCACCACAATAAGACACGACCAGTGTATTCTTATCTTTAGGTAAAGATTTCGCAAGATTCTTGCCAGCGCTTGAAAAATCAATGGCAGATGGGATATGTCCTTTGCTGTATGAACGAGCACCATTCACATCAATTACTGCTACTTTTCCCTTGGAAATTGCTTTTTGTAAATCTTTGATGCTGATGTCAGGATATTCTCCAGCAAAGAGAGTCGTTGAAAATAAACTAATTACTAATAATGGTATGATTTTATTCATGATTTGAAGTGTTAATATAAAACATTTAATTTTTAACTATAAGATATCTTTAGCAACGAATAAAAAATATAATTCTAAATTTAATATTGGGAGCAGTATTGTGATTAGAACAAATCAGATAACTTAAGGTGTTGAAATTCGAAGCCTGAGAAATCGCTTTTTAGTTGAAGTAAGGGTTGCTGAAGCAACCCAAGTCTCACGAACAAAACCGCCACCAAGTTCAATCGTCCTCTCAAGCTCAACTCCTGAACTACTCCATGTCTGCAGATTATCACTTTGCTCAACATGGTAGATAAATACCTCTCCTGCTGTGCCCAAGGTTGAACCGTTTACATCACTTTTATATCGAACAAATGAAATTCTGGCACGATTGTCTGCATATATCGGAAACAAAGGAAGGTTCTGAGCCAAATCAGGACCCAATGAGTCCGCCCCCATCGCCCGTTCAAATAAGTTACTGTACCCATCTCCATCTGAATCACTGTAATCTTCATTAAATACCCGTTTTACATCTTGCCTATTCAGAAGCGGATTCTTCATCAACTGTCTATCAAGGAAGTGATTCTCAATTCCCTTATACCTAACATCCGTCTTTCGGAAATTTCGCCAAACTGATTTATTTACATCGACAACTCTCAAGGAGCGAGTAATAGGTGCAGCAGCAACAAAGGAGTCATTCCCCAATGCATTAAAAGTCAAATTAGCAATACCCGCCTTGAGCGGAATAATTTGATTTCCTCTGAAAACCCTAACAATTTGAGGATCTGAACTTACAACGCTAAGTGGAATTCCACTGGTAGAACGCACTCCCTGTAAGACCAAAGGTCTATATCCCATTGGCGTATCACGCAAGCCACCTGGTTGACCAACCTCAGGGAAACGAATCTCCTGTCTCTGCTTAGAGGAAACATAAAATGTCTGAATAACATCAGGTGCCGGATTAACATAAGCACTGCCGCTCTGACTTGCAGTAATTGTAACATTACCCTCAAGACCATCGAGGGTCACAACTCCAACAGAGTTAACACTCGCGTGTCCAGAATTCACCGTAAAGGTAACCGGAAGATTGAAAACGGGATGATTAATACCAGAAGAAGTGGCAATTGCATTTAATTGAAACGATGGGTCATCCCTTACTTTTTCTGGAATAATCTCAAATGTAATATTCTGATCATCTTTAATACCGGGATGAATAACCGAAAGAATTCTACTTACAGGATCTGCTGGATGGTACCGGTCATCACCCAATTGCATAGCGGTTATTGTTACCGCACCAACACCAGTTACAGTAACGAGATCACCAACAATTGTGGCAACTGAAGGGTTTGAAGATATGTAAGTAATGGGCAAACCTGAGGTTGCAACCGCAGTTAATGGGAAAGAATTATCTCCAAATGCCTTATCCACCAAAGGAGGAAATGTTATTGATTGAGGTCCCCCAAAAGAAGGGGGCTCGAGTGAATAAGGGTGGATAGGATCTAAATTTGATACTAACCCCCATTTATGGGCTAGGTAACCTTCGACTTTCTGACGATTAACTGAATTAACTGACTCATTGTAAACGAGAACCTCGGCAATTTGACCGTCAAAAGATTGCCCTACTTTATCAAGTGCAGAAGCAGAATTTGAGTCAGAATCAGAACCTACAATCTTACCGTTTATCCATAGAGACTGGGCATCTGGTATAACCCGCATACTATTGACGCTCCAATTTCCAGAAGATTGATCTGACACAATTTCGATCCCACCTAGAGCAGCCTCCAGACTGAAGAAGCCATCCGGGTTCGTAGTTGACAAATCACCACCTAATACACTTGAGATCCCTGTTGAATCCTGCCTGTGAACAATGAAAATAAACTGAGCACTTGGAACTGCATTTTGAATATCCAAAGATTCTCCACCCACACTTGAATTCATATCAAATTCAAGAATAGGTTTTTCATTAAGTGCACCCGGTGTCCACCTTGGCATATTAATTTGAGATGCTTGAATCGGATTATTAGTCTTACCTGACTTATCTCCCCACATACTAACTCGGTTGCCAGAAATGAAGTCGTAAGTTTCATCTTTTTCATTATCTGCATTAACATCGTTTGCATCGAACCAAAGTTGTAAACCTGGTGCGGAATCCGAAAATAGATTGCCATAACCAATAGTAAAATTTTGATCGACAGAAACTGCAGCCATAAAACGATTGTCTCCAGCTTGGTAGGCAGTGATCGTGACATCGCCGGGTCCTTGCACATAAACTTTTCCATTCATAACGGTTGCACGTGACGGATCTGATGATGCGAACTGCACAGGAAGACCAGACGTTGAGTTGGCATCAAGTGCAAATGGAAAATCTCCTACTGAATGATCAACAATTGGAGAGAACGATATTGATTGTGGAGATTTTACAACTGTCAAATAATTAACAACAGGAATCGCTTGTGCATAAATTGGATCACCATCCTGAAAAGCAGTCAGTTTAGTCGTTCCGGATCCGACTATCTGAATAGTCTGAAAATCCCCTCCGCCATTACCATAAATCAAAGAAATCTCTGTTGGGCTCAGGCTATCAGAATAGACTCTCACATCATCAATCATTCCTTTAAAGGGATCGGATGATCCTCCAATAACAAAAGGGGAGAATCTTTGGCCTAGTGGTAAGCCAGTAATTGGAACTGATGATACTTGGGAAGATAAATTGCCATCCACAAACAACTGAAGAGTACGATTCGACTCATTTGAATCATCATATACAATCGCTAAGTGAACCCAATCACTTTCAGTAAGAATCGATGATGGTGATGAAAGATTAGAAATTGTGGAATTTCCATCTGTAAATAATTCAAAAGCAACTACTCCGCTACCAGCTTGCTTCTTTAGGTTAAATAGATTCATTTCACTGAAGCCTACTTTTGATAAAATTAGAGATTCTGATGAATTAACATCATTTCCATTTAGCCAGAGACTTAAAGTAAATGAACCATTAAAAGGAACGCTGCCTGTGGCAACCCGTCCATTTATAGAACCAAGCCTGAGAGCGTTCCCGAATCTGCCATTTACCCAGTCTTTATTTAGCCCAGTAGTATTTAAATCGAGTAGGGTGCCGTTATAGCGTCCTGTGGAGTCAGGAGCAGCTGCATATAAACTTTCATCTAATCTCCAGTAGGCAACAAGAGCCTCCTCTCTTGTCGTCAAAATCTTAGCAATTGATTCATCTTCAATCGAATAAAGTAAAGGTAGTCCGGTTAAATTACCATCTATTGTTCTAGAATATCCAGTCATGGAAAGATTTGAAGTGTTCGCAGAAACATTTGAAAGATTCTGATCGAAAACTAGCTCCTGCTGGATTTTATTCGAAACCGTTAAAATACCATTGAGATAGGTGATAAAATAATTATCTGATAAAATACCACTGCCAATTATGGAATAAAGTCCCTCTGGGGTAAGATTTGTGGCATTACCATCAGAAACTGTAGTATTAAGATTTAATCCTTGAATAAGATCACTAACATTATCGTCATAGGCAAATCCTTCATATTCATGAGAAAAAACTGGGTTCGGTTGATCAGAATTTCTGAACTGATCATGAATTTT
>CBFIBI010000047.1:0-17921 GCA_965660725.1 Opitutales bacterium | reverse complement strand
AGGTTTACAATGAAAAATCTCTAATTCTGAATGAAGAAGGAAATCTAAAAGAAAGAGTATCAAGTGCGGTTGATTTTTCTTCCCTTTTGAGAGTCGATGGACTTGTGCAAAATCAAGATGGCACAAATTTTACTGGTTGGGCGAAGGAGTTTTATGAAGACGGTAAAACATTATCCTTACTTCTAAATTATGGAAATGGTTTATTGCTTGAAGCCTTTTCATGGAAGCCAAGTGGGGAGGAATCAAATGAAACTAGTTTAAATGAAGGTACTGGATTTATTGTTCGTTATTTTTTCAATGGAATGATCAGGGAAAAAGTGGAGTATCAATTGGGGCAACTTTTTGGCACAAGCATGCACTGGCATAAAAGTGGAGGAAAAGCTAGAGAGGAGAGCTACTCCAAAGGTAAACTTCACGGACAGAAAGTCATTTGGAATGAGAATGGCCAAAAAACCGAGGAAACCTTTTACTTACTTGGGGTTAAAAATGGTCCTTACTCTCGGTGGTCTAAAAATGGTCAGAAAATAGAGGAGGGAGTTTATAAAAATGGTTTGCTTGAGGGAAAAAGAACCACTTTTTCAGTCGATGGAATCGATCGAATTGAAGAATTTTTTGTAAATGGACAACGCATCTCTCAGGAAAAAGAAATTGGTGATAATTTGAATGATTCTCTGATAGAGGACCGATTTTTAACACAGCTCTTAGCTGCTGCGGGTGAAAATGAAAATTTGATCATCAAAGCAAACAGGCTCTCGGATTTAGTCAAATCCACAATGTTAGATCTCGAAAAAAGAGATATTCAGGGCGGTGATGTTTTTTTAAACCTCGGAGTTGGATTAATTAAATATACTCGAGCTGGAGAAAGTGATCCTAGTATGATCAAAGATTCTTTGGATTGGATTAATAATCAATGGGGCATTTCTGTGTTTTGGAGTGGTAATCAATTTCAACTAAGTGAACTTCCGGAGAAAGTAATTCTAGGAAGTATAACATGGGGTCGATCTGAGTTTTCCACCAGTGTACTTGGGGCTTTAGAGGGTGAAAGTCGCAGTTTGATAATAAGCAACTTAAAAACTTTTTTTAATCTATCAAATGTTTCATTGGGTATAGAAACTGAGACTATATCAACTGCGGTGAAGGCTAAAATATGGGATACTTTAGTTGTGAAGGCTGAGGACTTTAAAGCTGCTGATTTATCAATGAAGAATGAAATTATTGTTTTTAAGTCTAATATTGAAAAAAAAATTAAGAAAATTAATCCGCAGGGGAAATCAGAATTTGAAACTGCTAACGAAGAAATTTCATATTCTTTTGACCGTCGTGCCGTAGATAAAAAAGCTGGACCCTTTTTTGATATATTGAGTGGTGCGAGAGCTCAATTTGAAGAAACTCAAAATGGAACTTTAAAAATTCGAAAATATTCAAACTTAGTATTATTTTCTGATCGAGTTGGAGAAAATGGAGCTCGGTTTCTTTATCCAAATGTCACAATTCAACTCGCAGGACTTGCACCTTTTTCTGATCTTGCACTAATAAGAGCGGTTAAGGTTGAGCTTGGTGATATTATTGAAGAACCCACCCTGAAAGAGATTGATTAAAGCTCGAGCACCTTCTTTTGAATCATCTCATAAGTTCGTTTTTTTGTTTTTCAACAAGCTCTTTGATTCCTTTTTCTGAAAGGGCAAGTAATTCGTCAAGTTGTTGTCGAGAATAGGTTGCTTCTTCTCCGGATGATTGAATTTCTACAAATTTACCTGAACCTGTCATAACTACATTAGCATCCACAGAGGCATCTCGGTCCTCTGGGTAGTCAAGATCGAGAATACATTTATCGTTATAAACACCAGCACTTATAGCTGCTAAATGGTCAAGGATTGGGTCTTCCTGAAGCTTTCCTTTTTCGAGTAAGTCATTAATCGCTATTCTTACAGCTAACCAAGCACCTGTTATTGATGCAGTACGGGTTCCTCCATCTGCCCGTAAAACATCACAATCTATCCACAGAGTTTTATCGGGAAATTTTTTCAAGTCGAGTACGGCTCTTAGTGAGCGACCAATCAGTCTTTGGATTTCGATATTTCTTCCATCCTGCTTACCTTTACTGATGGGTCTATCCTTTCTTGTTAATGTGGAGTAGGGTAGCATAGCATATTCGGCGGTAAGCCAGCCTCCTCCTACTTTCTGTTGTCTCATCCAACCTGGGATTCGCTCCTCAACCATCGCTGCACAGATAACCTGCGTGTTTCCAAATGAGCAAAGAACAGAACCATTAGCATGAGGTGCAATGTCGGTTTGGAATGAGACGGATCGCATTTCATCAACTGCTCGACCAGATGGACGAACAAAGACTTCGTTAAGTTGTTCGGCAAGAGTAGATGGCTCAGTGTTTTCAGGTTTCATAAAATTGAAGAGGACTTGGATTGATAATTTTAGCGCCAATTGGACTTAGTTCGTTGGCAAACCACTTGCGAGCATCTGGGTCGCCGTGTTGAAGAAATATATTGCTGGGATTTAATTGCTTTGAATAAGCAACTATTTGATCCCTATCCGCATGTCCACTGAGATCAAACTGAGAAATTTTTGCTTCAATATTCTCAATGAGATTATAAGCTTCAAATTCAAACGGTGCGCCGTGTGGAGTGTTGAGTAACTTCCCGCCTGGAGTACTTGGGTCGCAGTACCCAACAAAGAGAATGCTGTTTTTTCCTGAGCCTAACATGGAAGAGGACAATACATATGACGGGGTGTGCTCAACAAGCATTCCGCTGCTCACTAGATAAATGCCGGGGATTGTCGGTGGTCGATCAGGTTCGAGTTTTCTTGGCAAAGGTTGAGCTTTTAAACTCTTTAGAACTTTACGATTAAAGCGAATGCGATTGGTGTTTTTGGAAATTTCATGAAAATGATTAACCAAGTCCATTCCCAAACCCGAACAAAAAACCGGAGCTCTTGGAATGGCTTTCTTGTGCATTGCTTCATCTAAAATTACTAGCATTTCCTGCATTCGCCCCAATGCAAAAACGGGTATAAGAACTGACCCTCCACGATTGAGCGTGCTTCCAGTCTCGTTTAAAAGATTGACGATTTCGGCTTCCCGGTGGCGATTCGGTTCACGCTTCGAAAGACCGCGTGTTGTTTCAGTTACTAGTGTGTCAACGTTCTCAAGAAGTGGTTGTGCACCATCAAGAGTTCTCTGGTCATCAAAAAGAATATCGCCAGTAAAAAGAATTCTCTCTTTAGGACTTTTTATTTCAACAGAAATCGCACCAGCTACATGACCAGCATGGTGGAATATTACATCTATTGATCTGCCGTCCTTTTCAACAGTAAATGGTTTTTTTATAGCTAATGTCTTCATCCTATTATAGAGGGACGACAAGTCTGTTCTGCCATATAATGGTAGTTCAGTTAAATTAAGTTCATTTCTCTGCCTTTTCATAACAGCGATTGAATTGGACAGCATTCTTCTTGCAATAATCGAACTAGGGTAACTGAGGAATATTGGTGCATCCTGCTGTTCTCTTGCTAATACAGGCAGGCTTCCCAAATGGTCCAAATGGCAATGCGTTAGAATAATAAAATCTAAGGAATTACGTTCGATTTTATTGTGTGCTGGAAGAGAATCTAAACCTGCGTATTTTGGATGTAGTCCAGAATCGATAGCGAATCGAAAGCCACCTACTTCGCAAACTGTACAGTTTGCTCCAATCCCGCCATGTGGATTTAGGTCAATTAGTCTCATGAATGAGAAGGTGGTGGGTGGATTTCATCTGGTATATCAAGGCGGAATGGTTTAATCCTTACATGTATCTTGTTTTGAAATTCATCAAAGCCATGGAAGGAACCAGATGCTTCAGCAGAAAGGTGAGTTACATGGTAACTGTTGTATGAAAAAGATTCCCCAGATTCTATAGTCGGAGTTTCACCGACTATCTTATCTCCCTCAACAACAGTAGTTGTACCATCACTATTTGATAAAATCCATTTCCTTCCAAGAAGTGTAATTTTTCGATTACTTAAGTTTCTTATTGAAATGAAATATATAAATGCGTGTAGATTTATTCCCTTGATAGTTGATTTTTCCCGATGGTGAACCAATTTGTCAAGAGATGCACATAACCCTTCCAATTCTTTACTTTCATCCTTCACTTATTTAATAATTTGAAAATCTACAATAGCAGGGTTACAGGAAAGACCAATTCTTTTTACTAAAATAGGGATTAAATGAAAAAAAATATTAAATTCGCTTGCACCCAAGCTTAATGAAAACAGAAAAGAAGAGATGCAAAAATACGCTTTATTATCTGTTAGCGATAAAAATGGCCTAGTTCCTTTTGCCCGATCCCTCGTGGATGAGCATTCTTTCTCGCTTCTTTCAACCGGGGGTACTGCAAAACTCTTAAGGGATGAGGGAATTGAAGTATGTGATGTGAGCGAAAGAACTGGATTTCCCGAAATGATGGATGGTCGAGTAAAAACACTTCATCCAAAAGTTCATGGAGGTTTACTTTGCCTGCGAGATAACCCCGAACATGTAAATGCAGCCAAAGAGCATGATATTGCAATGATTGATTTAGTGGTTGTTAACCTGTATCCATTTGAAGAGACGGTAGCACGTGCAAATGTTAATTTCGAGGAAGCGATTGAGCAAATTGATATTGGGGGGCCGTCGATGTTAAGAAGTGCTGCCAAGAATCATCGAGATGTTGCAGTTGTTTGCGACCCTGATGATTATAATCGTGTATTGGATGCGATGGATAATAAAAATGATTGGGCTGCCCTACGTAAAGAATTAGCACTTAAGGTTTTCCAACGAACTTCATCCTATGACAAAGCGATAAGCGAATACTTTTCCAAGCAAATTGAGGATGAATTTAGTATGGATTCAATATCTGGTTTCCCTGCAGTAATGGACATTGATGTAAGAAAATCAATGCCTCTTCGATACGGTGAAAATCCACACCAACAGGCTGCTCTTTATGGTGATTTTTTAGATTACTTTGACCAGTTGCAGGGTAAGGAATTGAGCTATAATAACATTCTAGATATTTCCGCATCTGCTTATTTGATTGGTGAATTTGAGCGTCCTACTGTTGCAATACTTAAGCACACCAATCCTTGCGGAGTGGCAAGTGCAGATGATTTGGAGACTGCGTGGGAGTATGCATTCGAAACCGATCGGCAGGCACCATTTGGTGGTATAATTGTTGTTAATAATACAATGGATATCGGGTTGGCAGAAAAAATTGCCGAAATTTTCTGTGAAGTTATCATTGCTCCAGGTTTTACCAAAGATGCACTGGCTCTCTTTCAAAAGAAAAAAAATTTACGACTCTTAGTTTCACGTTCAGGATTCGGCCCCGAAACATTACGGGAAATTAGAACGGTTCCAGGAGGGTTTTTGGCTCAAGATCGTGATCAAAAAAGAATTAACCCTAAGGAGTTTGAAGTTGTTACTGAAAGGCATCCAACTGAATTGGAATGGCGTTCTATGATCTTTGGTTGGAGGGTGGTTCGTCATGTGAAAAGCAATGCAATTGTTTATGCTGGTGATGAGCGAACACTTGGCGTGGGGGCAGGGCAGATGGCTCGAGTTGATAGTTCTCAAATTGCAGTATGGAAGGCTGGTGAATCCAATCTGTCTCTTTCTGGTTCGGCAGTTGCATCAGATGCTTTTTTTCCGTTTCCTGATGGATTGCTTGCTGCTGCAGATGCTGGTGCGACCGCAGCAATTCAGCCAGGAGGAAGTGTTCGTGATGAAGATGTAATTGCAGCGGCAAATGAGAGGAACTTGGCAATGGTTTTTACTAAAGTTCGTCATTTTAAGCATTAAACGGTATTAATGACTATATCATCCAAAAACTACAAAATTCTAAATTTATTATTCGAGTAAAATGAAGCTTATAAATCATTATTATCTTGGAGCTTTGGTTTTTCTTATTTGCAACCTTTTGTCAAGTTGTGGAGCTGCTATGCTTTCTGATGAAACCTTGGCCCAAAAGTCAAAGAGTCAGTTTTCACAGATGAAGAAATCTGAACCTATTTCAAAGAATGCTTCGCATAAAGTAATGATAGATAGAATTGGTAGGCGAATTGCAGGAGTTGCTCAAGTTGATCTGCCAGGGACTGAATGGGAGTTTGTTGTTTTTGATATAAGAGAACCCAATGCTTTTGCAATGCCAGGAGGGAAAGTTGGTATTAATAGTGGTCTAATTGCATTGGCAAATGGTAACGAAGATGAAATTGCTGCAGTGATGGGACACGAGATTGCTCACGTTGCCTTTAGACACAGCAACAAGAGAATGTCTCAAGCAATGGGGATTGCCTTGGGTGGGGCAATTTTGAGTACTGCAATGAGGGATAAAAGTACAACGGATCGGACATTGGCTGCAGGTGCTTATGGTCTTGGTACAACCGTCGGTATGGCATTACCTTTTTCTCGGTCTCAAGAGAGGGAAGCAGACCATCGAGGGCTTTATTATGCTGCAATGGCTGGTTATGACCCTCGGGGTGCAATTACATTTTGGAAAAAAATGCAGGGTGGCAAAAAGCGTAAGACGCCAGAGTTTCTATCTACTCATCCTAATCCTGGAAATAGAATCGATTTCTTAAATGCAAATATGGATAAAGCTCTCGCACTTTATCGCGAAGCTAAATTAGCAAGAGGAGAAAAACCAAACCCATGAGTATTTTAATTGATTCACCCGTTAATGCATTAAAAGATTATGTTGAATGTGCAAGCGTATCTGCAGACCCATCCTTCGGAGAAGGTGTTACTGCGGCACGAGAATTCGCACAAGCTCGATTAAAAGAGCTTGGGTTTACGGTTGAACTGGTCAGCACCCCAATCAACCCAATAATATTAGCAACAAGGGGCGATCCCTCGTGGCCGCGACTTGTAATTTATGGACACTATGATGTTCAGCCACCTGATCCTCTAGATTTATGGATGACTGACCCTTTCATTGCCGTTGAGAGAGATGGGAGGTTGTATGGTCGGGGAGCAGCTGATAATAAAGGCCCTCAAATTGTTCACATGGCCGCTCTTGCCCGGGTTTTAAAAGAAAACCCTGAGTATCCTATTCACATAACCTATTTAATTGAAGGCGAAGAAGAAATTGGCAGTCCAAGTTTTCGTGGTTTTCTTGAAGAGCATAAGAATAAATTACAAGGAGATATGCTTTTGGTTTCCGATACAGGTAGTCCCGGTCCCAATCAGCTGGTTGTGACAACTGGATTACGCGGTTTATGTGCAATGGAAGTGAAGATATTTGGTCCCAAGCAAGATCTTCATTCAGGAGTCCATGGCGGAGCTTTACTTAATCCACTTCAGGCTTTAATGAGTGTGTGTGCATCTTTACACGATGAACATGGTAAAGTTACAGTGCCTGGCTTTTATGACTCTGTTTGTGCTCCAGAACAGTGGGAAAAAGACGAACTCGATAAATTGCCACTTAAGGAAGATGAATACGCTAAATTTCTTGGAATCCAGGAGTTTTCTCCCCCTCCTGGTTACTCACCGCTTGAAGGTATTCGGTTTTGCCCTACTCTTGAATTTAACGGTATTGGAGGAGGTTATCAAGGAGAAGGTTCTAAAACAGTTATTCCTTCAGAATCATTTGCTAAGATTACTTGCCGTTTGGTTCCTAACCAAAAAGCTGCTGATATAGCTAGTAAGGTAAAGGCAGCCCTTATTAATGCTTGTCCGTCCAGCGTTCGAATTGAAGTTGATGTAAAGGGGGGAGGGGACCCTTATATAGTCATTCCCCCTGGGAAGCCAGGATCAAGCGGAAATGAAAGTGCTTTAATGACTAAAGCGTTTTTAGTGGCAGAAGATTGTATTCAGAGTAATTTTGGAAATAGACCTATTTTTTTGCGGGAAGGTGGAAGCATACCGATTATCCAAGATTTAAAAGAAGTTGTTGGTTTAGACTCATTAATGATAGGTTTGTTTACAAACGAAGATAATCTTCATGCACCCAATGAAAGCTTTCACTTAGGAATCATGCAAAAAGCAATTAAATCATTCGAGGAGTTTTTTATGAAATTAATCTGATATCGATTTTGGACTTATTTTTTGAGTGATCCAGCGCCGAATGGTCTGCCCAAGTAAGTCTAAGATGATCACGATAATTAATATGCATATCAAAATAGCCGTAACTCGCTGAAAACCACTAGCCATTTCCATCGCTTTGTTTAATTCCATACCAATTCCGCCAGCACCGACTAAACCAACTATGCTGGCTGAACGAATATTATATTCAAGCATCCAAAGTGATTGACTCCAGACCTGTGCTTTAACATTTGGCCAGAGGCCATAAAGAAATGCCTGTGTCGGGCTTGCACCAATAAGTTTAAGGCCACGAGCAACTTTAATATCCATTGATTCAAAACTTTCACTGAAAAACTTCCCTAGGTATCCTAAACTGTAAAAGGTTAATGCAAATACACCAGCGATAGGAGTAGGGCCGAAGAAAATTACGAAAATAAAAGCCCAAATAAGACTGGGAAGTGTGCGGGTTATATTGAGTATCATCCGTGTGCATTGAACAAGCCATATTGGTGAAATATTTCTAGAGGCTGCTAAGGAAATGATGAGTGAAAAAACGACTGCTATAAAGGTTGAGACGATCGCAATTTGAAAAGTTTCACCGAGTGATTCGATGATAACATGAATATCAGAAAAGTCGGGAGGAAAGAATTTTTTTATAAAATATTCAAGACCTGCTACGACATCTGCTGACCTATTGTTATCGATAATTTTTTTTCCAGAGAAAACAGCAAGAAAAAGAAAAATGATAAGAAGAATATTTAAAAAATTCAGTTTTTCATACCAGTTTCTCCTTGGTAGAAGCTGTTGCATATTGTCACTGATTTGTTTCGAAGACATATCTTTATTACCTGATTTTTCTGAGATTCCACTTGTCAGGGTGTTTTGGATTTAAACTTAAAGCGTAATCTGCAAAGCGTGAAATAAGTTGTGGGTCGTGTAACGCACAGAAAATTATTTTGTGACTTTCGTCTGCGAGGTTTCGAAACAATCCCATCACTCTGCCTGAATAGTAAGTATCTAAGTTAGAGACAGGTTCATCAGCTAGAATTATCTCAGGGCTTTGAAAAAGAGTTCTTGCTACTGCAGTTCTTTGTTGTTCTCCACCAGAAGTTTGTGAAGTCCACTTATAAGCAAGTTTTTCTATACCCAAGTCTTTGAGGATTTGATAAGCTTGCTCTTTGTGATTTTGTGGAAAACCGAAGAGAGTTTCCTTAAGACCATATTGAGCAATTCTTCCATAAATAACATTTTCTAAGACGCTTACATGTTCAGTTAAACGAAGGCTTTGAAATATAATGCCTAGTTCGGGTCTAATATTCCGCGGAGTACGAATGATATTTTTTTTTATTTCATACTCGATTATGCCTTGAGTTGGTTGCTCTGAACCAGAGAGACAGGAGAGAAGACTAGATTTTCCTACACCTGATGGTCCAACTATAGCTACAAATGAACCTTTGGGTATATCCAAGTTCAAGTCTTTAAATAGCCATTTATCGTTACGGACTAAGCCGAGATTTCGAGTCCGCACGAAATTCATGAGATGAAGTAATTCGTATTAAATTATAAAACTATGACTAATAGGAATTAATTAGTTTTTTAATGTCGAAACTTTTTCTTTTGCTTCGCGTGGTGCTTTTAAGTGAGCTATAGGGTCAACACTAACTAGAGTACCACCAAATAAACTTTCACAAAGTGACGGTTCCTCATTTACAAGTTGAATAAGTGCCTCCTTTAATGCATTACGATCTTCAAGAGGGAGTGAAGAGCGAACACAAAAAGTATGAGATGCAACTGGCCCTTGTCTTTGAACAATTTTAAGCTTATTTCTTTGTTCAACAGTCAAGTGTTTATCTTTTTCGTAGACATAATAACTTACAGCTGCTGCTTCTGCTTTTCCTTCAAGTACTTGTTCAACAGCAGATACATAACCTGTTCCGAAATAAATTTGACCTTCTCCAAAGAATGACTCAAGAGCCCCCCCCTCAGCTACATGGCCTTTTTTAATAAGGTCCCAACTTGGAATTAAGTACCCTGATGTGCTTGTCCTTGATGAGAATGCAACTTTCTTACCTTTTAAATCTGCAATACTTTTATAATCTTTGTCTTTAAGGGATAACCATACACTAAAGTAAAATGGGCCTTCATAGGGATCACCTTGAGCATTTACACCTGTGTGTTGTCCAGCAACTAATATTTCAGCAACATCATTATCAGCGAAAGAAATTGCATCGCTTGAACTAACATATCCAAGATCTATTGTTTTGTTTGCAAGACCAGCCTCAATAATCGATTTATTCGAAGGTGTCGTGATTTTTACCGGGATACCGATACGTTTAGAAAGAGCATCACCTAATTTTTTTTCATCCTGCCGTTGTGCTTGAACATTTTTATTAGGTTTCAGAGCAATATTGATGCTATTTACTGAAAATAATTTTGTGGAACTGGCAGAACTATCCTTTGAACCATTATCATTTGGCTGAGTACAAGACCAAAGCATTGCAACAAGAAATACTGATATAATGTGTGTTAAATTCATTGTGTTTTTGAGAATCAGTCTCAATAAAGCAGGAAAAACAGAAAAGTCAATGAGACACTAAAGCCTTAAGTTGAAACATAAATTATACCCTAATGAGGTGGGTATTGAAGGAGTACAGTTAATTTATTGACCTTTGGACACAACAAAAGTTGCTCGCCTGTCCAATCTGGCTTGATCGGATGTAGCGTTGGGGATGGCTAATTCATCACCAATGGAGATGATTTCAATTCTACTCCCGTCACAACCTAGTTCTACCAAGTATTCTTTTACGGTTGTTGCCCGACGATCACCGAGAGATTTATTGTAGTCGGGGGTGCCCTTCCAATCACAGTAGCCTTCGATTAAAAGTCTTGCTGATTGATTAGTTTTCAGGAATTCCGCAATTTCAGTAATCTTAGCTCTTTCGTTCGCGGAAATGTTATATTGATCGAAGCCAAAGTAAACTGGCTCGAATGGACGAATCACATTTAAAGGGTCATCAAACGCTGAGAGTGTTGGATCCCGGGGAGCAAGTGGATCACCTTCGTTGAAATCACCTCGCAAAGGATCACCAAGTCCCGCTAGATCATCTATACCATTATTAAACCCGTTGTTGTTTCCGCTTTGATCGCTTTTAACACTGTCACCACCACGATTAAGGGTAGTTTCTGGTTGAGTTTTTTTCGAACAAGATGAAAGAACAAATATTATTGATGCTTGTAAAAGCAAGATAACCAGAGTTTTCATTGCAAAATTCAGGAATCCTTAATGACTAGAAAATGTGCTTTTCTCTCCAACCCTGCAGTAGTTGGGTCTGCATCTGGAGTTGCACCTTCATCCCCCATGGAGATGACCTCAATGCGACTGCTATCAATGCCTAAATCAACAAGATAGTCTTTTACGCTACTAGCTCTGCGGTCGCCAAGAGATTTATTGTAAGCGGGAGTACCTTTCCAATCACAATATCCTTCAACCAAGATCCGTGCGGAAAAGTTATCGTTAAGATACTTGGCTATATCTTGTAATTTTGTCCTTTCTTCAACCCCAATGTTATATTGGTCGAACCCAAAAAAAATTGGTTCAAATGGACGATCTCCTCCGGTTAAATTATTAGCCTCACTCCAAAATGGGTCCTGCGGGTAAAGACCGTCGTCACCTTCTAGACCAGAAATAGTCGCTCCAATTGGAGAAAGTTCATCGTCTTTAGATAATGCTAAATCATCCGCTGAACCAATAAAAGTTCCACGATCAGTCCCTTTGATTAATGATGTGTCTTCCGGATTAGGCCCTTTAGTTTTAGAACAACTAATCTGAAATAACAAACCCACACACAATCCCAATATCCATATTGAATTTTTCATATCTATATCTCCCGCTATTTTTACAATTAGCCATCCCATAGCTAATGTTTCTTAATTATTTTCTTGCACGCGACTTAAGCTTCGTCAACGAGAAAAGTGCATGAATTTACCAATTTGTTTGTTAGTCGACAATGGTTCGCTAAGACCCAGTCCTATTTTAACGCTTCGTCAAATTGCAAAGAAGTTAAATTTTGAAACACCCTTTGAGGTTCTTCCGATGGGTTTGCTTCACTCAAATAAGGTTGATTTGCATCTTCTTGAAGGAAAACCTGCTGAAACAATTAAAACATTTTTGAAGAGTGATAGGGGCACAAGAGAGAAGGATTTACTCGTCCTTCCATTTTTTTTAGGACCGAGTCTTGGGGTCACTGATTGGCTTGTTAGTCTCCTTGAGTACTGGAAAAATGAAAAAAAAGATAGAAGTTTTACAATTTTAAATTGTTTGCACCAAGATGGAGATGAGAGACTAGCATTTGCAATGAAGCATAAGCTTAATCAGATGGTTTCTGAAAACGATATCAAAAACCCCTCTGTAGCAATGGTCGACCATGGTACACCGATTATTCAAGTTAATCAGGTGCGCGAGGCTGTTGGTAAATCATTGAAGCAAATGATTCACGATCAATTTAAAATGTTTTCAACCTGTTCGATGGAGCGCAGGGATGGTGAGGAATACAATTTTAATGACCCACTTTTGGAAGACCTTCTTGAAAAATGGCTAAGTCAGGGGGAAGAAGAAATTATTGTTTTATTATTTTTTCTTCTTTCAGGCAGGCATGCTGGGGATAATGGGGATATCGCGAAGATATGCAAAAGAGTGGGTATGAAGTATCCGAAATCAAAAATTTTGGTTACCAAACCCTTGGGGAATAGTGAAATCGTATTTGATATTCTAAAAGATCAACTTTTAATGATTGCTGAGTCGTATGTTAGTAAACAAAAATTCTGAATTTTATTAGAAATCAATAATTAAAAAACTGTTTATCAAATTGGAATGAAGCAAATTCCAATGACAATTAGAATAGCACCTGCAAGCCTTCTGTAGAAAAGCACTTTACTGGTTTTGCTCTCTTTTAATCCAATTATCTTGCCGATCCAAATTGCCATGATTATTGCCCAAATTCCTCGGCAGGCATAAAAAACATTTGCTTCTGCTGGCACCTGATAGAAGCCAATTGCTAAAGACATAAGGACTGCCTGTATTCCCATCGGTATAGTTGATAAGATCATCCAACGATCACCTTCTTTTTTCAAATTTAAAAGACTTTTTTCCGAGAATGGGATAAGTAAAAGTGATAAAATTCCGACTGTTGAAAACATCATAAATAGAACCTGCAATGGAATTAATTTCTGAGCCATTGCAGGAACAAGTGCATCAGTTAATCCAAAACCAGAAGCACTTAGGAGTCCCAGGCAAATGGGAGCAGTTGATAACTTAGTTCCATCATTTTTCCAACTTATCAACGCAACTGCTATAGCTGTCAGGATAGTTGCCACCCATGTGCCAATAGATGGAAGTCCAGATAAACCAAAAATTGAGACAAAAACTGCCACGAAAATTGATTTTGACCCCATTATGGGAGTGACCATAGATGCATCCCCTTTTTGTAGCGCAAAAAAACAAGCTGTCTGTGAGAGGAAAAAAAGAGCACCGAGAAAAACTCCTGCCATTATATTTTCATTATTTGGGAAACTACTTTCTAAAATCGGATAAGGGATGAAAAATAGAGCCATTACCACATTAGAAAAGATTAGTGAACGAATTGTTCCGCAACCCATTTCAAGGCCTCGCTTGCATAATAATGCACTAAGTGAGTAAAAAGCACCCGCTAAGAACGCAAGGAGATAGGGAGGTAGGTTACTGTGCAAAATACCTCTTTAGGGTTATTTTCTTTTATTGCGATTGATATAATCGCCACTCAATTTCTGACATTCATCCATTGTTCGTTCTAATCTACCTACAATAAGGCGGTATCTGACAGAAAGAGGATTTGACGGAGTAATTTTGTATTTGAAGTAAGAGCCAAATCTGCCGTAATTTCTCTCACTGTAAAAAGATGGCTTGGGATTTTGAGGGTGATCCAGATAAACTGTAGTGTACCTTTCATCTCCAAGAACGATGCTTTGAGCTTTCCACAACATATTCGTCATATCTTTATCTTGTGGCCAATTTTTTGTAGCACCATTTTCGTCCCTGCCCTCATTTGGGCGTATGTAATAAGTTTTCATGGAGCTTGATTCTGCTACTTCATTGGAGGCTCGAAATTGAAATCCAGCATGTTGTGGATCTCCATCTAACTGAATGAAATTTTTATCAGTATGTAACTCAGACTTAAAATCGATGACCAATGAACCATTATTTTTCATAGAAAAAATCAGTGTCCTTAATTCTGTTGCGAATACAGTACCATCATCTAACCGCCATGCAATTTCTTCACTGTGCGAGGCTTCTTCATCGGTTGATTTCTCAAAAATTGTCTTTTCATGAGTTTGATATGCACGCTTACAGTGCCAAGTATCGACGCTTAGTACATTTCCGTTTTTAATTGGTACCGTGCATTTTGAGAAACCAAAGTAAATACCTCGATGGTGGGTGAATTTCCCACCTGGGCCTTTTGTGAGGAAGTCTTTCCCGTTAGATTGATAAATATGGTGGAAAGGTTTGTATGTTCTTTCCCGATCATTCAAATCCATTCTTTCATAAACATAACGAATCAAGTTTTTCTTATTGTAGCTGAGGTCTTTATACTTACCTTTCTCGTCATGCCACCTAAACTTTTGTGAAAGGCATATTTTAGTACTAACACAAGAGAATAGAAAAAAAGTTAAGATCAAAAACTTCATCAGATTATGAAACTCTTTTGATTGAATTTTTCCAAGCTCAAATAGTCAGAATAAATTTATTTTTTTTGATTAATCATGATTCTTTACTCGCTTACCTATTTAAATTTTGATTCTAGACAGATTATGAAGCAAAGATTCCAATTTTTAGATTTTTTGATCCTTTTCATCTTTAGTTTTCCATCAATGGGTGCTGTGGATTTTGAGAGGCAAGTTTTACCGATTTTACAAGAAAGATGTATCGAATGCCATAAAGGACCTTATGAATTGAATGGGAAATTAAAAGAACCAAAAGCAGGGCTGAGGTTGGACGGAGCAACTCACATAATGTTAGGGGGGGACGCTGGTCCAGTAGTAGTTGCAAATTATCCAAGTAAAAGTTCCCTCTATCAGCGCGTTATTTTGCCTGTTGATGATTCAGAGCACATGCCACCTAGGGGAGATCCTTTGACTGAAAATCAAAAAGATATTTTTCGTAAATGGATTGCCCAAGGCCTTGATTTTGGAAGATGGGTAGGTAACACAGAAGGAGTAGCTGAACTTACCAAAAAGAAAAACAGTGAGGTTCCAGTTTATGTCCCTAAACATATTAGATTTTATTCAAATTTATCTGATGGTTTAGAGCAATTATCATTGAGCAAAATTAAGCAGATCAGTAGTGAGACAAACTTAATGATTCGCCCAATTGGAATAGGGAATCCCTTGATTGAGGCACGCCTTGTTACTGCATCAGAATCAGTAGGTGACAGGGAAGTTCAACTTTTACTACCTCTCGCAAGTCACTTGGTGAAACTTGATCTCAGGAATTCTAAAATCTCTGACGATTCTTGTTTGATCATTCGTAAGTTTTCAAGACTTGTTGAGCTTAATTTATTTGGTACTGAAATAGGGGATTCCGGCATGAGAAAGCTAGAAGGTTTGAAGCATTTGCAAATTCTAAATATCTGTAAAACTAATGTCTCTAATAAGGGTATAGAGAAAATTAAAGAATTAAAATCTTTGCAAAAAATTTATTTATGGGAAAGTCGAGTTAGTGATGAAATGCAAAGTGAGTTAGCTAAAGAGTTATCGAGGAGGTAAGTTTTAAATTTTTATTTCCCTGCCAATTTCCAAAGTGCTCGATCAGAGCGTATGAAAATAGCATTCTCATAAACTGAAGGCGTGCACAAAATTGTATCTTCCAAATCAATTGAGTTGACGATTTCCCCCTCTTCTTTACCAAGTTTTACAACTTGCCCTAGACCTTCCTCACTAAAGACAAACAGATGACTCTCGGTTGCGATTGGGGAGCTGCTTATTGGACCTTTTATGCGCATCCTCCATAATATTTCACCAGTTTCGACTTTAGCTGCTGTTAAGACATTTGCTTTGTTTATTACATATAGATTTTCTCCTGATATAGTCGGACTACCAGTTCCTGGAGAAAGTTTATTGTCACGCCAAAGTTGAGTATGTGATTTGCTCTTTACTAAACCTTTTAGTGCAGTAAGACCGTTGGATGGCACTAAAATAATTTTACCGGAAACAGTGCTTGATGGAATTGTTGAAGCACCTTCATTATAACTCCAATAATCTTTTCCGGATTCTGGTTCAATTAATGTTACTCCTTTCATAGACTGTAGGACTACTTTTATTTTTTTGCCTTGTTTTAAAATCGTTGGAGATGTCCAGTTTGCACCTCTGGGACGATCCTTTTTCCATATGGTATTTCCATTTAGCAGAGAGAGTCCGGCGGTGAATGATTCGGCATCATTTTCAACTTGGGTAATCACTACCCCGTTTGCAATGATTGGAGAAGATGACATGCCTAAGCCGTTTGCTGCATTAGGATAATCGTAGGTGAGCCCACGAAGCCATTTTAAGTTACCTTCTAAATCGAGGCAGAAAATGTCATTTGAAGAAAATTGTGCAACAATTAGTTTTCCATTACTAACCATAGTTGGTGCAGCTACTGAAGTCTTTTCATGACATATCGTTCTTCCCGTAGCTTTAAATTTCCTTTCCCATATTAGTTGGCCATTTGTTGCACTAAAGGCCAAGATATGAAGCGTTTCCTGATTTGGGCCACTTGATGCTGTAAGAAATACATTTCCGTTCGTAACTAGTGGACTTGATAAACCTCGCCCAGGAAGCTTAACTCTCCACGAAGACTTAGATTTTTTGCTGATTTCTGGGGACAGTTGACCTTCTATAATTCCGTTACCATAATTACCTCGAAAGGATAACCAGTCAGCCTGAGCATTGTTTAAAGAATAGGATAGAATTGTTAATGTAAAAATGTATATTTTTTTCATAGCGTAAGTTTTCTGATGATTCAAAGGGATCTTAATTCTGAAAATCGTGTAGGAATTTATTTATTGTCCTTGGGTAAGATGACCGATGGTTTTTCATAAGAATAAATTGCTTTGCCACTTTTATCTGTAATTCTGAGACAGAATTCCCATTGCTTTGTCCATGATTGGGTCTGTTCGTTCTGACAGACTTTGACCAGGATCGAGTTGCTTCCTTTTTTTAGGCTTCCTTCGATTATAAACTGATCTACTCTTGTTTTACCTCTATGATATTCGTCACGGGCAAAGAGAAGCTTACCGTTGAGCCAAAGCTTCCAAGCATTTTTAGAACCTATCCTAAATTGAACGGAATTTTCGCTCGCCGAATGAAAATTGGTGTGGGCATAGACCAAGGCTTCCTTAACCTGTCCGTATTTGGAGTTTAAATCCAAAAGGCCAAAGGGATCATTAGTTGACATAGGAGTCCAACTTACCTTTTCACTTTTCCCTTTGTATTCAGCGGGTAAATCAATTTGTTTTTCAGGTGGATATTCAATACTAAAACCATTTCTTTTTGTATTGTCGAATGGCCCAATTGTATTCCATTCAACGAGGAAACCCATAAGCTCCTGCAGATTGGTTTCCCTGCCTGCTTTTTCTAATTCGCTGGCAGCGATTTTTATTTGATCCACTTCACGACCTTTTTCCATTACTTTTTTATAGAGTTTGATCTGCTGATCCGGGTTGTTAGTATTTTTTGCATCGTCGAGAAGTTTGGCGATTGCTTTTCGGCGGATCGATGTTGCTGGGTCATCTAAAAATCCAGGGATTAATTCAAGTGCTTTTTGTAAATTAATAGATTCAATTATTTGAAAAGCTTC
>CBFIBI010000046.1:0-18207 GCA_965660725.1 Opitutales bacterium | reverse complement strand
AAGAATCGTAGCCTTAACTAACTCCCAGCCAGAACGGGAAGTTATTGTCTTTAGTTGAGAGTTCGCATCCTCAACTATGGCTTGGAGATCTTTCTCCACGCCCAAGTCAGTTGAGTGGGCCGTTAGGCCTCAAGGGCAGCTTTTGCTTTGGCCACCAACTCCTTAAATGATTCAGGTTCATGAATTGCTAATTCTGACATCACCTTACGATTCAGTTCGATGTTAGCTTTGGATAATCCATGAATGAATTCACCATAGCGAATACCCTCAGCACGACATGCAGCATTTATACGAACTATCCATAGCTGACGAAATTCAGTTTTTCTCTTACGACGGTGGGAATAGGCGTATGCTTCACCACGATCTACAGCATCTTTGGCATATCGAAAAAGACGTGATTTATTTCCAAAATAACCTCTAGCCTTTTTAAGAACTTTTTTGCGGCGTTTACGGGTTGCTGGTACATTACGTGCTCGTGGCATAACTTAAGGTCTCCTAATTTATAAAATAGCTTTGATAACCCTCTTGGCCATTCCTTTGGCAAGAACCTGATCCTGCCGCCCAGCACGAACCTGTTTGGTGCTAAGCTTACGACGAAGATGCCGCTTGCTAGGCTTACGAAATTTAACTTTGCCAGAGCCAGTAATTTTGAATCTCTTGGCGATACCTTTGTGCGTTTTATTCATGCTGATTTGGAAAAAAGGTTAGATAATAAGGATTTGTGGGGAATCAATCAAGCTCAATCAGGAATTTAATTATATATTAGAAGTCCTTGATAACTTTCCATACAAAACCAAATCAAAAAAGCCGTAAAAATAATCAAACCTATTATTTTGAATATCTTTCGGTAAAGCCAGTAAGAACTTCTGGCGTTACTAGTTTCTCCTCCAAAGTCGTAAAAATAATGAGCCAAGTCTCTTTCATTTGATCGGATATCCATTTTCCTGCTATTTTTTCCAAAAGAAGATCTTTTTCGTAAATAGAACCAATGAAAAATTTTATGAAGCATTAAATGACTAACAAAGATTATAATTTGTTAAGGCTCAAGATGTTTCCTTCCAGCAATATCGGCAAAGCATAATCTGGAAACTGCAGGCTTTCCCTGCTCTAACACCCATAAGTCAGAACCAATTTCTGGATCTTCGCGTTCTAACCATTCGGGTTTATATACGAGTTGGTGATAATTTTTCCCTTCAACTTTTTCAAACAGGCTACCCAATTTTAAGGAACCAGCAAAGGATAGAATTGGCTCATCTTTACCATCATAATCAACGGGGAAGTTTAGGTTGTGAACCGATAGTTCATCTTGATCGCGAAAATTAGCCCATTCTTTTACATATTTAGCACACGATTTGGCTGAGTGTTTCAGAGCTTTTGCCATTTTACCTTTAACTTGCCCATTATTTAGTCTGATTTCCTCGAAGGTTTCTTCCGGTAATGCCATGCTGCATGCGAATGAACGAATACCTAGCAGAGAACCTTCCAAAGCTGCTCCTACGGTGCCTGAAGAAAGAATCATAGGCAGCGTAACATTATACCCGAGGTTTATACCACTTACGACTACATCAGGTTCTTTTGGGAGGAGGTTTCCAATGGCAAAATTTACGCAGTCAGCAGGTGTTCCGTTCAGCGAATAAGCTTCTCCGGGAAAGCCACTTTTCCTGAGTGCCTTCAATTTTTGATGTCTTGAGATCGCATGTCCTATCCAGCTTTTTTCGTCATCAGGTGCACAAATAATAATTTCGAAAAAAGAAGATAATTCTTGGCACAGAACTAGAAGGAAATTCGAGTCGATTCCATCGTCATTTGTAACAAGAGCCACAGGTTTTGCTGAATTCATAATAAAAAAGGGGAGGGTGCATGCACCACTCCCCTCGATAGTTAGATTTTTAAAAAGGGCAAACTCTTATGTTGATGCTGGTTCTGTGTTTTCCTCATTTGTTTCCTGACCCTCGTCACCATCTGATGGTTCAGCAGTGGAATCATCTTCAGATTTCGCTTCCTCTAATGCGGCACGACGGCTTAGTTTCACGCGACCCTTATCATCAATTCCAATACATTTGACAATAATCTCGTCTCCTAACTTGCAGATGTCTTCTGTTTTATTAACGCGAAAGTCAGCAAGTTCGGAAATGTGGCAAAGTCCTTCTTTACCGGGCAGACATTCAACAAAAGCACCGAATTCTTTTACTCCTCGAACAATTCCACGATAAGTTTTTCCAGCCTCGATTTCACCGGTTACCAATTCGATTTCCTGAAGTGCACGTTCCATCGCTTCAGAATCGTTTGCGTAAACACGAATTTTTCCGCTGTTATCTTCATCAATATCTAGATTTGCACCAGTTACTTCAGTAATCCGACGGATATTTTTACCTCCGGGACCAATCAGTGCACCAATTTTTTCAGGATCAATTTGAACGACCTCAATTCTTGGTGCATGCTCGCGTAATTCTTTGCGGTGTGAAGGTAGGCATTCTTCCATTTTTGAAAGAATATTCAAACGGGCTTCGGTAACTTGCTTAATTGCTTCTTTGGCAATATCGAAAGGTAAACCCTGAATTTTAAGGTCAAGTTGGAATCCGGTAACTCCATCCCGGGTCCCGCAAACTTTGAAGTCCATATCACCAAAGTGATCTTCAGCTCCAATGATATCAGTCAGAACGACATGCTTTGTGATTTTTCCTTGGTTATCCATTTCAGTTACAAGTCCGGTAGATATACCGGCAACATGCTTAGAGATCGGGACACCTGCATCCATAAGAGCTAGGGAGCCCCCGCAAACACTCGCCATAGAGGTCGATCCATTAGATGCCATGATCTCAGAAACAATCCGAATTGCATATGGGAAATCGTCTTCCGCTGGAAGAATTGGAAGCACTGACCTTTCTGCCAATGCCCCATGCCCCATTTCTCTTCGGCTAGTAAAGCCGAAACGACCGGCTTCTCCAACAGAGAATGGAGGGAAGTTGTAGTGTAATATGAAGGACTTAGCCGTTGGTCCACCTGTTAAGCCATCGAGGTCCTGCACATCGCGACTTGTTCCAAGAGTTGACATAACGAGGGATTGTGTTTCGCCTCGTGTGAAAATAGCTGAGCCATGGACTCTAGGCAAAACTCCTGTTTCACATGATATTTCTCTCAAGTCAGCAGGTTGTCTGCCATCTGCTCTTTTTCCACGAACCAAAATATTTTCTCTGTAAACTTCTTCCTGAATTACTTCAAAAGCCATTTTTACATGGTCAGCGTTTAAGTCGTCGCCAAATTTTTCTTCACAAGCTGCAAGAGCTTCTTCCTTTATGACATCAACAGCTTCTTGTCTTTCTTGCTTAGAATCGGCAAAAATGGCCTCTTCCATTCTGTTTCCCGTAATTTCGCGGCAAACGGCAAGTACATCATCAGGAACAATGACTAACTCAAAGTTCTTCTTTTCCTTGGCACAAAGTTCAGCCAATTGTTTTTGTGCAGAAATGATGTCCTGAATTTGTTCATGTGCGAATTCAAGTGCTTCTACAAAACGGTCTTCTGGCATTTGATCGGCTGATCCTTCGATCATCATCATTTCTTTTTCATTTCCAACATAGATCAAATCAAGCGTGGAGTCATACATTTGTTCATTGGTCGGGTTGACCACGAATTGACCGTTGATTTCACCCAGGCGAACACAGCCAATAGGACCATTCCATGGGATGTCGGAGATCATGAGTGCAGCTGATGCACCATTTACCATAAGAACATCCGCTTCATTTACCTGATCAGTTGAAAGCAGGTATCCAATTACTTGAACCTCATTTAAAAAGCCTTTGGGGAAAAGGGGGCGGAGGGGGCGATCGCATAGTCGAGAAGTTAAAATTTCTTTCTCACTGGGGCGTCCTTCTCTTTTAAAATACCCACCAGGGAATTTTCCGGCAGCGGTAAATTTCTCTTTATAGTCTACAGTTAACGGGAAAAAATCTTGTCCGGTTCGCAGATTAGCGGCCGCAGTAGCAGAAACAAATACATTTGTCTCTCCTAAAGATATAGTGACGGCACCTCCGGCTAATCCTGCCAGAGTACCAGTTGATATTTGAATGCCGAGTTTTTCGGCTTTTACATTATGCTTTTGATTCATATTTTCGTACTTCTTTATGTATTTTCGATGATCTTCTTATTTTTTAATTAAACCGAATTGCTTAATTAAAAATTCAGTTTCAAATTTTAAGTGTCTACTCAAAATCGTTCTGAAAAGAAATCTTGAGGCAAGAATCCCCCAAATGTTTAAAAGGCAGGGAGAAAGATTACTTACGCAATTCAAGCTTTTCAATAATAGCTTGGTAGCGTTTTAAATCTGTTCTTTTGAGATAATCCAAAAGTTTTCTTCTGCGGGCAGCCATCATAAGTAAGCCACGGCGTGAATGAAAATCTTTTCGGTGTGTTTTTAGATGTTCTGTAAGATGAGAAATCCTTGCAGTTAAAAGAGCAATTTGCACTTCGCTTGAACCGGTATCTTTCTCATGGGAACGATTATCTTCAATGATTGATTGTTTTTTTACTTGTTCTGACATTATTTTAGTTTGTTTTCTTGATACGTGGGATTCACACCTATGAATCCGTACTTTAGGGTGAGCCAAAGTACCGTTCCGTCCGTTCTTTTGCCGAGGCAACAGAATGGTAATCAAGGAGGCAAACCCAGTGGCAGGCCTCTAACGCTAATCTAACGATAAGCATTTCCATTGTTTAGACAAGCCTGAAAGCTTCCATCTTGCTTGTACCATAATCTGAGGATAAGTAAGTGAATTATGTATTCTTTTTATTTTGCATATGGCTCAAATATGAATTTCGATCAAATGCATGTTCGTTGCTCGGGAGCAATTTTTTCAGGTCCAGCTCGATTGAATAATTGGGAATATTATATCAATTCAGATGGCTACGCAGGTATTTATCAATCAGATAGCAACAAGGTTCATGGGTGCCTTTGGCAACTAAAGGATGAGCATTTGGATGCATTGGACAAATACGAAGCAGTGGATCAAGGGTATTACGATCGTCGTACTATCGATATTTTAGATGAAAAAGAAAGCGTAAAAAGAAATGCTATCGTTTACATATCAAATAATTCGAAGTTTGGAACGCCTACATCTAATTATCAGGATGCTGTTATCGAAGGAGCAGTGCAGGTCGGGTTGCCCGAAGATTACATTGATTTCCTTGAATCCTGGAGATACGGCCCCTCTTAATTCAGTTCTTTAAAAAGTCGTATTGATGGACGTGAGAAAATGGAATTTTTATATCGATACGGGAGGTACGTTTACAGATTGTATTGGCATAGGACCGAATGGTTTAGAGAAGAGGGTCAAAGTTCTATCCCGTGGTAGCTTAACTGCAAAAATAGTTAAGCAGTTGTCGGATGTGGAATTTCTCTTAAACGACGAAGTTGATTGGCCGGATTCCTTTCCTGTAGGTTTTAAATTTCAATCCCTTTTTTCCGTAGGAGAAGAGGATGTGAAGGTTTTAGATTGGAATAACAGTAATAAATTAATTCGCCTTTCGACCAGCTTGAATTTTCAATACTCTGGAGGTGAAACAATCGAGTTGTTTTCTGGTTTGGAGGCTCCGTTACTGGGCATGCGTTTGATTTTGGCGAGGTTAAATATTAGGCAAGGAGCTTGTTCGATTCGCATGCATTTAGCTACTACTCGATGCACCAATGCTCTGTTGGAAAAAAAAGGCACCAAACCCGCCTTTTTTGTGACCGAGGGATTTTCAGATCTTTTAGATATCGGAGATCAGAGAAGAGTTGGTTTATTTGATGCAATTCCACAAAAGAGAAAGTCATTGACTGGGAATTGTGTTGAGGTCAATGAGCGAACTGATAGAGACGGAAAAGTTGAAATAGAACCTGATTTGAAGCAAATTAGGAATACAGCTGAAAAGCTTCTTCAAGAGGGCTGTTCAGTCGCGGTAGTTTCTTTTTTAAACTCATATAAAAATTCTAAAAATGAAAAGGCGGTGGCTTTTGAATTAAGCAAACTAGGCTTTGCCAGAATAATTGAATCATCAAATATTTATCCATTTGTAAAATGGCTTCCTCGTTCAGAGGCTGCCGTATTGGAGGGATACCTTCAACCCATCCTTGATCGATACCTTAAGAATATCAGAGACGGCCTTGGGGAGGGTGCAAACTTGTTAATAATGAACAGTGCGGGTGGTTTGATTGATTGCGATGATTATCGGGCTATTGACAGCTTACTAAGTGGACCGGCAGGCGGAGTTGTTGGATCATCATTTGTGGGCAGGAGAGCGGGCATTGATAAAATGATTAATCTCGATATGGGAGGAACCAGCACAGATGTTTCACGTTTTTCAGGGAAGTATTCTTATCAATCATCACTTGAAATTGGAGATGCTCATCTTGCAGGTATCTCCTTAAATATCGAAACGGTTGCAGCTGGTGGAGGATCAATTTGTAGGGTTGAGAATGGAAGATTAGTGGTTGGGCCAGAAAGTGCGGGCGCATATCCTGGGCCTGCCTGTTACGGATTTGGCGGCCCATTTTGTCTGACTGATGTCAATTTACTTCTAGGGCGGTTAGACCCGAACCGTTTTCCCACTCCTATATGCAAAATACCTGCAGTTGATAAACTAAATGAATATGTAAAACAAACCGGTTATTCTCGGGAAGAATTACTGGCAGGCTTTGTTAGTATTGCCAATGAAGCGATGTCCCGTGCGATAAGAAAAATTTCCTTGGAAGAGGGGTATGATCCAGGTGAGCATGCTCTTGTTTCTTTTGGTGGAGCTGGCGGTCAGCATATTTGTGGCGTTGCGAATCGGTTGGGCATTACAAAAATTCTTTCTCCAGCTGATTCTGGGTTACTGAGTGCTTTTGGCTTATCAATGTCAAGAATTGAGCGGGTGTTTGAAAAAGCAACGAATCCAGGCATGAACTTGCTTGGAATAATAAAAACCGAAAAAGATATCGAGTCAGTTGGATACAGAGAGTTACAACATTATGATGATATAAAAGTTTTACGAAAAACTGCTTCCGTTCGTATGAATGGTCAGGAGATCGGTTTACAGATTGATTATGAAGAAGCCTCTCAAATTGAAGGCATATACAAGTATAAATTTGAGGAGATTTTTGGTTATCCTCCAACCAGAAAGATTGAAATTTATTCAATTAGACTTCATTTGGGCTGTCCTGAACCAGTTATTCAAAAAGAAGAATTTTGTACACCGGCGGGAAAATGTATTTTACAAAAGTCCTGTGGTAACTTGTTACAACGGTCAGATTTAGAGGCAGGTGATAAGTTGATTGGACCTTGTTTAATCGTGGATAATTATGGAACTCTTCAAATCGAAGAAGGTTGGTCAGGAATAAAGGGAAACTTGGGGAGTTTATTGCTGGAGAAAAATGAAGTTCTTGTTTCCGATAATTTTAATCATGTTGTTACAGATGAGTTATTTGCCAGTCGCTTTTTTTGTTTAGTCGAGGAGATGGGTGTACAGCTAAGAAGAACCGCTCTTTCGGTCAATGTTCGTGATAGACTTGATTTTTCATGTGCATTAATGGATGGAGATGGTTACTTGGTTGCAAATGCTCCCCATATTCCGGTTCACTTAGGTGCCTTGGGACTGTGTGTCAGAGAGACCGTTAAGTTTTTTCCTAATTTACAGAAAGGGGATATCATTATAACCAATCATCCTGCATTCGGTGGTTCACATTTGCCTGATGTGACTATTATCGCCCCAATTTTTTCCCAAGATAACAGACTTATTGCTTATCTGGCCAACCGTGCCCATCACGCTGAGATTGGAGGAGTGTCCCCGGGGTCAATGCCGGCCGGTACAAATACGCTTCTCGAGGAAGGGGTGGTAATTCACCCGTGTTACCTTTTTAAATCTGGGCAATCTAAAATGAATGAGATTGCGGAATTGTTAAGACAGGCAAAATATCCGACCCGTCAACTCGTTGAAAATATGGCTGATTTATCTGCACAAGTTGCATCTATAAGACAGGGGAGCAAAGAATTAAGCGAACTCGAAAATGAATATTCCAGAGAAGTTTTAATAAAGCAGATGAAAAATATTCAGTCTGTTTCTGAAAAAAGTTGTACAACTTTTTTCATGGGATGGGGAGATTGTCAGTTGAATTCAGTTCAATGCTTGGATGATGGTGATGAGTTGCGTTTGCAGATTACAATAAAAAACGGATCTGCCATTTTTGACTTTTCTGGTACAGCTTCTTGTCGCTCTGATAACCTTAATGCAACTGAGGCTATAACAAATAGTGCGGTTTGCTACTGTCTTCGTTTACTAATTAACAAGAATTTACCTCTAAATGAAGGATTATTAAGACCCGTACATTTAATTATTCCTAAGGGCAGCATATTGGCTCCGAATTTTAGCAATGAAATTGAAAAATGTCCGGGAGTTGCAGGTGGTAATGTCGAGATAAGTCAAAAATTAGTTGATTTAATACTTGGTTGCTTTCAAAAAGTTGCTGGATCTCAGGGAACAATGAACAATGTTACTTTTGGGAATTCTTCTTACAGTCATTATGAAACCATAGCCGGTGGTGCAGGTGCAATGATTGGTTTTGATGGAACCTCTGCTGTTCAAGTTCACATGACAAACACTTCTATTACCGATCCTGAAATTCTCGAGTCCCGTTTTCCGGTAAGGTTAACCAAATTCAGAATTCGAAAAAAGTCAGGTGGAGTAGGGAGTTGGAATGGAGGTGACGGAGTAGAACGAGAATTTTTTTTCGAGCAAGAATCTGAGATTTGCCTTCTGACTCAAAACCGAAAATCTTCCCCACTCGGAATTGCAGGAGGTTTAAACGGAAAAACTGGTGAGCAGTTCATTGTGAGAAAGGATGGCACCACTCAGAAACTCTCGTCCATAGACTCTGCAATTGCACAAGTTGGAGATCGTTTAATTATAAGAACTCCAGGTGGTGGTGGGGCAGGGGAACAGGAAATAATTGCCTGATTTTAATATCGCTTAAAACCTTCGAGCTTCCATTTATTCAAAATTCTGGCAGCTTGATTTTTCCCGTTTTTAATTTGATTATTGGTGGATGATGTTTGGTTCAGAAGTTTCTTAATTTTATCTATCCAATTTCCGCTTTGAAAATTTTCATTGGTAATTTCAAAACCGGGAACATTTTCTTGGGCAAATTTTCTTAGGACATTTGATTCCCTGAAGTCATTTCGAAAAATTCCCATCAATGCTTTTTGAGCTCCCCATGATTCGGCAAGAATACCATAACCAACTTTGCCAACTAATGCGTTCGCAACACTGACGAGGTCAGGGAAATGAAATTTGTTTTGATGGGGCATAAGTAAATAGTTTTCCATTATTTCCATTCTATTGAAATTTCCTGCTAAAATATAGAAATTACTTTTATCATTAATAATTTTATCAATGAATTTATATTGCTGTGGAATACCTCCGGTTGTTACCAAAAGGATTGGTTTTCCTTTTTCAGCTCCGATTTGGTTTTTTATAAGATCGGCTGTATGATTTGGTGGTCTAAAAATAGGATTTATTGTTTTTGCCCTTTTGGAATTTTTACAAAAGGGAACAGTTTGAATATGAAGGTAAGCAAAGGAGTTAATTTCAGTCAGGTATTCAATATGTTTTAAGAATTCTATTTTTTGATCCTCATATTGCTGATAGATCCAATCCCATGTGAAATTTTCCAAAAGGCAGGTAGGTATACCAAGTTTATTTCCCACGAATAAACCGAGTGGTGATATGTCACAAAATATAAAGTCGGGTTCATGCTCATTTACAATTTTTATTACGGGCAAGATATTCTCTTCACGAAATTCGAGAAATTGATCAAGTTCTTGAACTGTGCTTTCTAGGTCATGTTCAAATGGGTTTTTTTGGACCAGTCCAACATCTGTTTTTAAATGGAATGATTCATATGAAATTCCTGTAAGGTTCTTTTCTATGAACCAATCGGGTAGAGTGCTAAACAGAGCCAAATGGAGACGGTTTTTTCGCGAAAGCTCTTCGAGTACTGCAAAGGTACGAGTGGCATGGCCAAATCCATGTGAAGAAATAAAGCAGGCAATTCTCAAGATTACTTAGAGACCGAAGAGTAATTCTAAATAGGTCTGCAGTTGTTCAGAAGGATAAAATTGAGTGCCCTTTTGAGTCACAAGCCTGCGACAGGGTTTTTGCTGGGTTTCCTTGTTAAATTGAATGATTTTTATGCTTTTTTCTCTGGATGAAATGTTTTCTTCAACGGATTCTATTTTTAAAGGAATTCCATATGGGCCGAAGGTAACATCCCACAGATTTGAAACATGTTTTACTGCTTTACATAAAGAAGGATATCTGGAGACAAAATCAGGTCTCTTGGAGGATTTTACCCGGGCAATAACGGAAACGGGAAGGGAATTAAGAAAATCAAGTGGGCTTGAGATAGATTTTTGTTTGTAAGATGAGTAGAATTGGATGGGGTCAATTCCAACCAGGTTGAATCCACTGTAATTACCATGCCTGTTTTTGGATTTAAATAATTTTTTATCGTACCATTTTTGAAATTGATCGGTTAACCGTAATCCAATTTCGAAGTGTAAGTGCGATCTTTCCATTGGAATTCGGTAGCCAGATGAAGAATTTCCCATTTTGCCAATAACTTGAGCGATTTTTACCCGTACTCCTTTGGTTAATCCAGGGGTAATTGAATCTAGGTGGGCGTAGAGTGAGTAGAGGGGCGGGGTGATGCTTGGGTGTTCTAAAACAATATATTTACCATAAGCACTGTATGATGCAGTCGCATTTATATGACTGACGATACCTTCCATTGCAGCATAAATTGAGTCTACAGCTTTTCCTTTTTTATCTCTTTTTACAGGATAGAGATCGAGGCCTTCGTGAAACTTATATCCATTATTTCTTACACACCCAAAAGCTCCTGAGGAAAAAGGTTTTTCAGGCCCAGTTTTTTGTAAAAAAGTCGAATAGCCCATTCCTCTTGCAAATGCCGGATTGGGCGTCGGCCAGGAAAGTTTGAATTTTGGAGCTTCGGTTCCCTTAAGAGTGAAAATAGCAGCAAAAAAGTTTAATAATATGAATTTCAAATTTTTCATCTTTGCTTCTCTGCTAACTCAGCCTTAATATGGATGAGAGAAACATTAAGTTCCTGAAATAGAACCCGTGCGTTTTCTTCGGAGATTGCTTCAGATAGCACAAAAGGAAGAACACCGTTGGTAATACCTTCTTCAATGGGGTGCACGCCCAGTATTTGACCACCGATTACCAAGTGTAATCGTTTTCCAATATTGCGGATTGTTTCTTTTTGTAGGTTAATTGCACTTCTACGATCCAGACCAAACCAAAGTGCATACCTTCTATCTAATGGATCGTCTGAAAGGATATTATCCACTGAGCCTAACTGAACGCTTGTAAAGTCATATTCATCCAGAATCGGTATTGGTGCAGCTCCTTCAAGAAAAACTCTTGGGCGTAATGTAATTTTGGATGGATCTGATCTAAATTTGTTACTGCATGATACTAGCGAGGAAAGCAAAAATAATGAGATCGCATGTCTGCGGGTTATGATGCTTTTACTGTTGAGTAATTTATTCAAATTTAATTTCGTCCTGATGATTAGATTGGATAATTCTGTTGTCGATTTACGAATACATGATTTTGATTACTTGAGTAAGCATAAAAAAAAAGAACTTTAAATGAAAATCGACAATAACGAATTTGAAGAAGAGAATTCACATAATGGGATTGGTGTTGCTTTAATTGATCTGCAAAAGAATTTATTATCAGGTATCCATAATAAAAATGATTTAATGGATAGTCTGAGTCTATTTATTAAGACAATTAATTTGTTTGGTCTGCCACACATTATCACAGAGCAAGTTCCAGATAAACTTGGAGGCACCGATCCATCAATAAAAGCCTTATTATCGGACTACAAAGCTATACCTAAAAATACTTTTTCAATATTTGGTTCAGAATCTGTGGAGTTACAGTTAAAAAAACTAAATATTTCTCACTTAATTCTTGTCGGTATTGAGTCTTCAATTTGTATATACTTAAGTGCAATTGAAGCATTAAAAAGAGGCTATCAAGTTACTATTTTATATGATTGCTTGGGAGCTCGTCGTAAAGAGGATGAACAAGTTGCCCTAATGAAGTTGAAGGATTCCGGTTGCCATATTATTCCATTGGAAAGTTTCATTTATGGTTTTATGGAAACTTCTGATCATCCTTGTTTTCGTGAAGTAAGCAAGTTGGTAAGAAATCGATCTGTCGCTTCAAATAAATTAGAGGGGTGATCATGTTATGTTAGCAATTACAAGTGCTGCCACTCTTCACGGGGTGGTTGCGGTTCCAGTAACAGTTGAGGCAAATGGTGGTGAAAAAGGGGAGCCTAGGTGTGTTCTTGTGGGATTGCCTGATACCGCAGTAAAGGAATCTCTTGATCGAATTCTTTCGAGCCTTGCTAACTCTGGCTTTTCTCGACCTAGAACCAGGGTAACCATTAATTTAGCACCGGGAGATTTAAGAAAAGAGGGAGCTGCATTTGATCTTCCTATTGCTCTTTGTTTATTGGCTGTGATGGGATATCTACCAGAAGGATGCCTGAACGATTTTATGATTGCAGGAGAGCTAGCCTTATCTGGAGAGACACGCTATGTGAAGGGTGGGCTTTCTATGGCTATGCTTGCCCAAAAACAGGGAAAAAAGGGAATTCTTCTTCCAGTTGAATCCTCTGAAGAAGCTGCTCTTCTTGAGGGAATGGATGTTTTTGCGATTGGGTCATTAGCTGAAGCAGTATCCTTTTTTAAAGGTGAAACTTTATTGACCCCCGTTGTTTCTTCTCAGGTCTATTCTTTCGAGCAAAGTGGCGGGGTGGACAATTTTGATTTTTCTGAAGTAAAAGGACAGGCGAATGTCCGGCGAGCCGTAGAAGTGGCTGTAGCAGGAGGGCATAATTTGTTAATGCTTGGACCTCCTGGCTCGGGCAAATCAATGATTGCCAAAAGAATTCCATCGATTTTGCCACCACCAAGTACGGAGGAGTTTTTGGAAATTCTTAATATTCATTCTGCGGCCGGAGATTCTGTTTTAAAAAAAGGGAAGTTTTTGCAACGGCCTTTTCGATCGCCTCATCACACAATTAGTGATGTTGGTTTACTTGGCGGTGGAACAATTCCAGGACCAGGTGAGATTTCTCTAGCTCATAATGGGGTTCTTTTTCTGGACGAACTGCCTGAGTTCAAGAGATCGGCCTTGGAGGTGATGAGGCAACCGCTTGAAGATGGTGAAGTAACAATATCAAGAAGTGCTGGCAAAATCACTTTACCCAGCAGATTTATGCTTGTTGCTGCAATGAATCCCTGTCCATGTGGATACTTAGGAGATTCTACTAATGATTGTCGTTGTTCTATGCCTCAAATCCAACGTTATCGCTCAAGGGTCAGTGGTCCATTGCTTGACCGGATTGATATTCATGTGGAAGCCCCAGCAGTTCGGGTCGAAGACTTGCAGAGTAAAGTTGGAGGGGAATCTTCAAGTAAAATAAGAGATAGGGTGCTAAAGTGTCGTTCAATTCAATCTAAAAGGTATCTTGAAAACAAAGCTTCTAATAATGCCAATATTTCAAATCAGGCATTATCTAAATATTGTAAAATTGGAACTGAGGAGGCATCTATTTTAAAGAGGGCAATGAATGAACTTTCATTATCTGCAAGGGCTTACGATAAAATTCTAAAAGTTTCCAGAACAATAGCCGATTTAGATGAATCCGAAAATATTCAAATGAAACATTTATTAGAGGCTATACAATACCGTGGATTAGACCGTTCACTAATCTCATAAAAAATAGCTTTACATATATAGTAGTATATTTTTAAAGGTATTAGTTTTATAAATAAATTTGATTATGAATATAGACGAAAATGCCAGCATTAAAGAGCTTCAAGCTTTGAAGCGCAAAATAGAAAAAAAAATCTCTTCTAAGCAGGAAAACAAGGAGGACTTTACCAAGTATTACAGTCTAATCAAAGACGATCATGCTCGCCATAAGCGTGAAGATGGTCGAAAGCTTTTTCGAGGCGTGGTTGATTACTTGGAATGTTATGTCAACGGATTACCTCCTATTGCGAAGGCAAATTTTTATAACCGTTTTGGAATCAAGGGCAAAAGAGCTCGTGTGACTCCTGAAAAAGTTGCAGAGGTCAAGGAATTGCTCAGTCAAGGGATGACTTTACAGGCCGCTGCTGAAAAAGCGGATGTGTCCCCGGCAACCTGTCAGAAGATCAAAAAAGGCGATTACGATTCCTGATAGCTTCTTTACCAAATATTATACCACACCATTCTATTGCTGTGGTTTTAAAATTGTTGGTGTGTAAAAAAGGTGGTACTCAAAATAAAAGGTGTTTACTATCTAAACCGAGCAGAAGCCGTATCATATATACTTCAGGGTTATCATGCGAAATGGTGTTTTGCCCGGTGGAGCAGAGATGCCATCGCTTTCTCTTTTGAGACAAAAGAAAATGTTCGTGACAGAATGCTGCTACCTGCTTTCAAAGCGAAGAGTAGCAAGACAGTTAGGGTTCGTAAAAATGATATAGATAATTATTTCAAACAATAATTATCAAAAATCCTCTTCATCCTCGGGAATATCAAGTTTATGCATGGTAGTCTCTTCTCCCTTCGAGTCGACTGTGATTACTTTCATAATCTTGCAGTCTTTTCCCTGAGCCTCAAATCTTTTGGGTTCTCCATCAGGGCCAATAATTTGAAGGAGACCAGGCTTTTTGTTAATTTCCACACATTCTAGCAAATCTTTGCCGTTATACCCCTCTTCGTGTGAAGTTGAATAAAGACCATCCGGGTGAACAAAGCAAACAATTCGCCCATAGCGAATTGTTGATCCGCGTTTGTGGCGAATCACATCCCCTTTTTCAAAAGTCTTTTTTGAGAAAAGCTGTTTCCTGGGAGTATAATGTTTTAATTTTGATCTCTTAGTCTTGAAAGTCTTCATCCCATCAGAACCCTTGACTAAAGGAGTTAGCTCATCGGGATGGACTTCAACACATTCTAAAGTAGGATCGCCCGGATTGTCTTGTAAAATCATCAGAACTTCACCGCATCTTTTCTTTCCCTTGGAAGAAACGGTTTCGCGAACATAGTCACCAATTTCAATTTCTTTTTTCTTTTTCTTTTTTGATCCAAAAGCCATAATAATTCCCTATTTTATTGATCCAGTTTCTGCGAGTCTTTTCGTTCGACAATCCGAACAAATACAAAATTTTCCATGCCCGTAATCTCCGGGGGAGGGCAAATCTTCAAAAAGGGAGGAGGTTGCTTTTCTTTCTTTTACATTCGCTACTGTTGGTTTGGGATTGGAAACTTTTTTGGGTTCCACGGAAGCTAAATTCGCTGCTTCTTTAGCTTTCATTTCAGCATAAGCGATCCTTTGTCTTTTTCTCAGTTCAAAAAGATAGGCAACACCTTCTTTAAAATCTGTATCATTCATTGATATTGAACCTCTCATGGTTCCTTTATTGGATGGTGAAACAACGAGGATACTACCTTTATGTCCAATCGCAACAACTTCGCGACCGGCGGGAAGAATCGATGAACCAATTGGTTGGCCGGATTGGGAATAGATATTAAATTTAACATCTTTCTTAATCGTGACGGCTCGTAATGGAAAAACTGATCTTGGGATTTCATTCCAATTTTTTACTGCTGCTAATAACTCAGGAGTAAAGCCAGCTTTTTCTGGCTTTGTAGTAATTGATTTTTTGGGTGGAGGGGGGGCAGGTGGTTTGATTTTAACTGGTTTGGGTGGGGTTGGCTTTTCTTTTTCTGGTTCTGCTGGTTCAACTTGACTTGTCTCTTCAGGCACTTCGGGTTGAAGTTCGGTGCTTTGATTATTTTCAACATCTTCTGTATTGTTTTCCATCATCTCGCATGATTGAAAAAATAAGAAACACATAATTGAAAGTAATGTAATTAAATGCATAGTTGGATTTGAAGAAAAAGTGGATGTTTTTGCAAGAATTTATCTCAAATAGTTGGACGTATAGGCATAAATTTTAAAAGATGGTCTAAATATCCTCACCGCAGGCCAGGTTTTTTATCCATAAAAAAAAAGTATGCACATTTTAAATACGATCTTCTACTTATTCATAGCGATTAATATACTGATAGTTCAGTTTTTTTCGGATATTTGGATTACCTTGTGCGTTGTAACATGTGTTATAGGCTCAAGCATAAGTATTACAGGATTTATTATCGACTCATATATCAAGCCGAAGCAAAAGTTGCGTGAAGAAAATAAGAGAATTGAAGAAGAAAAAAATAATCTGATGGATGATTTGGAAAAGGAGGCAGAACGTAGAAAGCAAAAGGATCGCCTCCAACAAAATTGATAAGTTATGCCATACCGAACTATTCCGCAAAAAACTTCAGGACTTCCATCAGGAATCCCCTACATAATTGGAAACGAAGCTGCCGAACGGTTTTCATTTTACGGAATGAAGACAATTCTAGCCGTTTTTATGACGCAATTTCTTTTGGATGAAACGGGTAAGCCTGATTACATGTCAGAGGGTGAGGCAACTGTTTGGGTCCATACTTTTGTAACCGCAGTTTATTTTACTCCTTTGCTTGGTTCCTTTTTAGCGGATGCTTTCCTCGGGAAGTATAAAACAATTATTGGTTTATCAATTGTTTACTGCCTGGGGCATTTAGCTCTAGCTCTGGACGAAACCCAATTTGGTTTGATTCTTGGCTTAAGTTTAATCGCAATCGGTGCTGGTGGAATCAAAGGTTGTGTATCGGCGCATGTGGGTGATCAGTTTGGATCCGAGAATGGTGGTCTTTTGGAAAAAATATATGGTTGGTTCTATCTATCAATCAATTTGGGTGCATTTGCTTCCACTTTATTAACTCCCTGGTTACTTGAGAATTATGGGCCCGGAGTGGCATTTGGAGTCCCAGGCTTGCTGATGTTGATTGCCACCCTTGTTTTTTGGGCGGGTCGTAATGATTTTGCTCATATTCCAGCACGAGGCTCAGAATTCATTCGAGAAACTTTTTCTTCGAATGGATTGAACACGATCGGAAAACTGATGGTTATTTATGTCATGGTAGCGATGTTCTGGGCATTATTTGATCAGACTGCCTCGATGTGGGTTTTTCAAGCGGAACAAATGGACAGAAATTTTATGGGAGTTGAATGGCTATCTTCTCAAATTCAAGCAATTAATCCGGCATTAATTCTGATTTTTATACCGTTTTTTTCCTGGGTTTTATATCCCGCGATTAATCGTTTTTTCCCGCTTTCCCCATTACGGAAAATTGGGATTGGATTTTTTCTTGTGGTTCCATCTTTTTTGATACCTGCCTGGATTGAATACAGAATTGGCTTGGGAGAAACTCCTGGGATCGGATGGCAATTACTCTCTTATTTTTTGCTAACCGCTGCAGAAGTTATGATCTCAGTTACCTGTCTTGAATTCTCCTACACTCAGGCACCCCGCACCATGAAATCCTTGATTTTCGGACTTTTCATGGCCTCTGTTGCATTGGGTAATTTATTTACCAGTCTTGTGAATATTTTTATTTTAAATGAAGACGGTTCGAGTAAATTAGAGGGCCCTGCCTATTATCTATTTTTTGCAGGAGTCATGCTGGTCACTGCAATCATATATGTTCCGGTTGCCATGAAGTATCGTGAAAAAACATACCTTCATGAGTAGATTTGAGCTGATATTTAGGTGAATTTTAAATCTTTTATTTCGCTACACCCTTCTAAATTTTTAATTTTGGCGAGTATATACTTTTTTTGAAAAGAAAGTTCCTGCTTAACTGGACCACCGGATGTTTTTACAAAAAGAATTCCGTTAGTTGGCTGGAGTCTTTCAGGCGCACACTTCATGCAGAGCTTTTTTCCTACAATGTTATGCCAATTTTCAGAAATTGATTGTTCCGGGGTTTTTTCTTCACCCATTCCCCAATTTTCCCATGTTTTTTCAATCAACTGCTTCATACTCAATGGCTCCCGAAGCTTTGACATATCTTCACCCATTGGCACTTCCAAAAAATTTGCCAGTAATCTTCTTTCATTAAATGAAGTAAGTTTTTTGAAATCTGAATGTTTAGCTGCCATGAAATAAGAAATATTGATCTTCTACTAACGATCAATCAATGATATGTAAACATACCTTTCTTTTA
>CBFIBI010000045.1:0-18530 GCA_965660725.1 Opitutales bacterium | reverse complement strand
AGGTAAGAGACGAAATCCGGGCTTATGTGGAATCCCTGCCAGAATCTTTAAATCTCTAACTTATTAAATTTTATGAAATCGAAATATTTAGCTGAATTTCTTGGAACGGCTTTCTTATTTTGGGCGGTGGTAGGTTCGGGAATTATGGGCCAAAACCTGAATCAAAATGATGCGGTTACTCTTTTAGCAAATACATTTGCAACCGTTTTTGCTCTTTATTTTTTGATCACTTGCCTTGGAGATCACAGTTCACATTTCAACCCAATAGTTTCTCTGGTGATGCGATTGCGTGGGGACATAAGCACATTTACATTTTTTATCTTTAGCATCCTTCAAGTTGCAGGTGCGATTCTAGGGGTAATCTTAGCCAACTATCTTTTTGATTTGGAACCTCTTCAATTTTCTGAAAAAGCTCGATCTGGCACTAACTTATTCGTAAGTGAAATAGCCGCAACCTTCGGCTTACTACTTGTCATTCTGCTTTCCTCCAAAGAAAAAGTCGCAGCCACCGTAGCAGCATATATTGGAGGGGCTTACTGGTTTACATCCTCCACCTCCTTTGCGAACCCGGCAGGCACAATTGGTCGATCTTTTTCAAACACTTTTGCGGGTATATCGCCTAACGATATTCTTCACTTTTGCGTAGCTCAACTCATTGGGGCACTCCTTGCACTTTTCGTTTATAATTATTTTCTAAAAAAGCCTGAGTGACTACACAAAAAGATGATTTAGATAACAGTCTCCAAAAGTTTTCAAACACGCAATACTTAAAGGATGTATTCCTTTGTTCCTTGGTAGCTTTTGGTGGACCCGAAGCCCACCTTGGAGTTTTTCTCGACCGATTGGTGCGCAGGAAAAAATACCTGACTGAGAAAGCACTTCTTGAATGGATGGCTCTATGCAGTTTTTTACCAGGGCCTACAAGTACTCAAGTAATTACTGCAATTGGTTTGGAAAAAGGTGGACGGTCACTCGCTGTTCTAACTCTCCTTATCTGGGCCCTGCCAGCTATTGTCTTGATGACATTGGTTGCCTTGATTCCCTCTTTTATACAGCAGAATAGCTTTACTGAAATAACTACTTTTCTTGCTCCAATGGCAGCCGGTTTCGTTGGATGGGCGGCCTGGGTGCTCGGAAGAAAAGTAATAATTGATCCGACAAGCTTTGGGTTGTGGGGATTTGGGTTGATTATTGCTTTATATAGCACAACACCTTGGGCAATTCCCGTAGCGTTTTGTGTTGGCGGTGGTTTATCAATTATCCTTTCACTTAAATCAAATCAGTTAAAAAGTCAGCCTGTTGGCAAATTTTCCATTCCCTGGGGTATTTTTTTCCTGTTCATCATATTACTTTGTGTAGGAATAATTTCATCTCTTTTTTCAGAAAATTCTCTCTGGGTAACCTTTGAGCGCTTTTTTCGATATGGTTATTTAGTGTTTGGTGGTGGACAAGTCGTAGTTCCTTTAATGCAAGGGGAACTGGTAAACGGAGATAGTCTACTGACCAAAAATGAATTTCTCGCGGGATTCGGTTTGGTTCAGGCACTGCCTGGTCCAATGTTTTCATTTGCTGCCTATGCTGGAGGACTGTGCGAACAACAAAATGGTATTAACCGCCAATTAATAAGTGCATTTATTGCGGGATGGACAATTTTTCTTCCAGGTACTTTGCTTCTCTTCATAGTTCATCCATTTTGGGCAAAATTAAAATCCCTGAAATGGACACACCGTGGACTAACTGGAATTAACGGAGTAGCAAGTGGATTAGTATCCGGAGTATTCATAGGAATTTTACTTGATGCAAATTGGACACAGATAGAAATTTGCTGTTTTGTTATTTCAATTGTGCTACTCATCTGGCGTAAAATACCCGCTCCTTTTATAGTTGTTATGCTCGGACTATTCTATTTGATCGTATCGAATTTGATTTAAAGACATAAGTCTTTTTCCTACCCTTATATTTTCTATCGAAAATCATGCGTACTCAGCCATTTGCCTTTAAAACATGATGAAGCCATTTGAACCTGATCAGTTAAAAACTTTTCGTCCCCCAAAATATACAGGTATTTCTCTCTCACTTTTATCTATGTTTGTGCTTACAGCTATGATTGTAGTTTGGGATAAAGTTTCAAATCCTTCTGAAACACAACACTCCATTTTAGTTTTAGCTGAACAATCACTCAAAGTACCTTTGAATAAAATTGCCGAACAATTTCAAAATGAAATAAAAGTTAAAGTAGAATATATTTTTTGCGAATCAGATTTATTAGAAAACCTTGAGTACAATCAAAGTTTTGATCTCATAATCTCACTTAACCGTAAGGACTTGAATAAAAATTCTGAAATGCTCGATTTTTTTACTCAAATTCAAATTGCTGAAAAAAAATCCCCTTTGTTAAAGGTTGACTGTAAAATTAATAACAGGTTGAACAGCAATTCATATGGTCTACTATTCAGCAGATACCTTGCCGCTGAGGATAAGGGGCAAACTTATTTTAAAAAACATAATCTAGAACTGAAGGAAAGCGACCCATGGGATTTAAATCCATCCATTACGATATATTGCGAAAAACAATACCAATCTTTTATTCTTCCCCATATTAATAATTTGGAAAAACAGAGCGAAATAGAAGTTAATATATTATTTCCTGATCAAAAAAAACTTATTCCAACTCTTATTGCTATTTCGCAAAGTAAATCCCAAAATCTATTACCTGACATACTCATGGTTTCCCCAAATACAGCATCTAAAATTTCACCAAATTATATACCGGTTTATTGTAAAAATGATAAACTAAAGTTAGATTGCTTAGTTCGTTATAACTCTAACCATAAATCCCTAAGTAGAAGATTTTTAAACTATCTAAATTCAAATTCGGAGAAATAGATATATGCAATACCCGCATCCTCTTATATTAAGTGAACAAATTACTCAATTTTTTGATTATCGTATCCAGTCTTGCGAATAATTGCTTTTCTGATGTTACCGGTTCGCCTAGATGGAAATCAATTACACCTAGCAATCACAACGATCTACACCATATACAAAATCGCTTACAAGAACTACTGCCTAATGCCAAAAAAGCTTTGGTCGCAATTGAAGCGAAAGATGGTGCGGGGAGCGGGGTTATTATTTCTGAAGAAGGGCTTGTTTTAACCGCTGCACATGTGATTGGCAAAACGGGAAAGAAAATGCATGTCCGATTGCCTAATGGAAAAAGGTTTCCTGCAACAACCCTGGGTGGCTCTGAAATTTCAGACGCTGGCATGTTAAAGATTACAAAAAAGAAAAATTGGCCATTTGTTCCTCTTGCGAAAAAAAATCATACTAAATTAGGAGATTGGTGTTTTGCAATTGGTCATCCAGGTGGATTCGATAAAGAGAGAGGCATTATTGTAAGACTTGGACGGGTAATCGGAATCTCCGAAGAAACAATGCAAACAGATAGCAGATTACTTGGTGGGGACTCGGGTGGCCCACTTTTTAATTTCGATGGAGAAATAATTGCAATTCACAGTAGAATTTCTCAAAAACCAGACCAAAACTTTCATGTACCCATAGAGTGCTATCTCAATAATTGGGAATTTTATAAAAATGAAGAAATTCTTACTTTTGATAAACTTGCAAATAAAGGTTTTCTAGGAGTTGGTTGCGAAACTACCATTAGCGGACTTAAAGTGGTTAGCATTGTTCCTAATAGTGCCGCCGAACAAATTGGACTCCAAATTGAAGATTTGCTTATATCTCTAGACGGAGAGAAGCTAGATTCAAGAGAAGAACTTACCATCTTAATTTCTGCAAAGGCGCCAAATGACTCCATAATTCTTGAATACCGCAGACAAGAGAAAGCAATGTCTTCAAAGATCGTACTGGGTGCCAGACCAAAAGAAAAATGAAATTCTCATTTCTAATATCAATCTTTTTTTTTTGGAAAACAACTATCGTTTGGAGTGATGATAACAACTATACTGATGTACTGATACCAGACTTGCGATTAAATGGTATACAAATACAAAATGCTTTTGGAGATTCAAAAACAAAAGCTTTAGACACCACCGTCCGTTTAATTAGAAATAATAAGCTTATTGCACTTGGAGCAATAATTGACCCTCGTGGATATCTAATTACCAAAGCGAGTTCATGCGTCGGTGCACGCAGTGCCGAGCTGGTTAACGGAAAAGAATATCCTCTAAAGATAAAGAAAAGATATGAAGAATTAGATCTCGCACTTTATAAGCTCACATCAGTCGATGAGTCATTTCCATTCTTAGAATGGAATTTAGATCATAATGTTACAGAAGGAAGTTGGGTTTTATCATCAGACACATCCTTGGATGAAATTAGAATGGGTGTCGCGAGTGGTAACCAAAGAAAAATAGGAAGAGAAGGTGGTGTCATGGGTGTAATCTTTTCAAAAGATTCATCCCCAATAGAAGGTATAAATGTTGATGAAGTTATTCCTTACGCTGCTGCGTATAAGGCCGGCATTAAAAAAGAAGATATAATAACCCACGCGGACAATCGACGCGTAAAGTCAGAAGAATCCTTGCTAAAAATTATTGGGAAAAAAGATCCAGGCGATGTAGTTAAAATTAAGCTTTTCCGTGATCCATCGATTTTCGAAATTTTAATTACTCTCGGACATCGTTCTGTTACCTTTGATCTTTTTAATAGAAATCTTCAAATGAGTGGGCCAATTTCTAAAAGAAAAGATAATTTCCCAATGATCATACAACATGATATACCCTTAACAAAAGAGAGCATGGGTGGGCCTTTATTTAATTTAGATGGGAAATGTATTGGAATAAATATTGCCCGAGTGGACCGAGTAACAATTTATAGTTTACCATCGACCGAGGTACATTCATCCATTCAGCCCTATTTTGATCAGTTGGAAAAATCCTCGAATTAAAGTAAGCGATGTCCAATAACCAATCTAAAACCTATCTCAGAACCACGATAAGTAGCCTCGTAACTCGCCCTACTCGCTGACCGACAATCATGTGCGGTTCTATAAAAACTACCTCCGCGAACAACGCGCCTGCTTCCATTGAAAGGCCCTGATGGATCCATAAGGATAGGTTGCTCGGGGTAAGGTGCGTAGTAATCGCTGCACCATTCCATCACATTTCCATGCATATCGTGTAAGCCCCATTTATTTGGTTGGTACTTTGGCTTATTCTTGTTTATTGGAGCAATTCTTTTACGATTAAAAAGCATCGGCTTTGATCCTCCTCCGAGCACAAATTCTGGACGAGAACCATTTAAGCAAGCATTCGTTCCAGATAATAAAGTGCCTTCGCCTAGTCCGCAAAAACCAGTATTTCCAGCTCGGCATGCGTACTCCCATTCTGCCTCTGTTGGTAATCTGTAATAAAGACCTTTCGCAAGTAAATTATTTTGGTAAGCATGATTCGTTAACTTCCAACAAAAAGCTGTAGCTTCTGAGTAGGATACATGGGTGACGGGATTTTTTTGTCCTAAACGACCAATAGATTTTATTCCTAATTTTTTAAGATTCCCGAGAATTGAATTAAGGTTCGGAAATTTTTTCGAATCTATCTTATAGCTTTTTCTGCTCCCTAATTCTATCTCCCAATTACCTTGTACTTCATGATTTGCGATAACCATTTCAAAATAAAAAATATTATCAAATTCTGAAATGGTGTAATTTCCAGCATCATAATCTTGTGCATCTATAAATTCTTTCAATGCTTGTTTATTAAAAAAATAAACAAGTTTTCCCCTTTTAGAAGCAAATGAAGAATGTTTGTTCCAATCTTCATTGGTTATCTCAAACCTGCTAATCCAAAATGGCTTAGTTATTTTGACTAAATGTTGCCGCTCATCATTACCACGACCGAATTCAGATTTTGGACTTCCCATAAGAAACTCTCCTGGTTCAATTCGAACAAAAAGTTTTTTATCATCTAGAACTTTTGATCCCTTTGGTGAAACGGATTCAACAGAATCATAAGGAAATGGAACATATGGATCATCTGCCAACTCCTCAATATCGTATTGCGAGCATGCTGTTAGGAATAAACTGACTAATAAAATAGTAAACTGATTATATTTAACCATTAAATGGAGTCTTTTTTATCGAACTTGCTCCATGGGCAATTTGATAAAGAAAGTAGTTCCCTCACCTTCTTTTGAATCAAACCAAATTTGCCCCGCATGCGATTTAACTATAACATTATGTGCGATAGCTAAACCTTGCCCCGTACCAACACCAACCTCTTTTGTTGTAAAAAAGGGTTCGAAAATTCGTGTTTGGACTTTAATTGGAATCCCTCCCCCATTATCTGTAATGGAAATTACTACACAATGATCATTGGGGTAATGTTTTGTGCCAACAGTTAAACTACCCTTTTGAGTATTACCAAAATGATCTCGAATTGCATGGGCTCCATTAACTACTAGATTCAAGACGACTTGATTAATTTCGCCAATATTACAAGGAACAAAAGGTAAACTCTCATCTAATTCTAATTTTAATTCTGCATGATATTTCCATTCATTTGTTGCCACTACAATTGTGGATTTAATCGCTTGATTTAGATCACTTGGCTTTTTGGCAGATTCCGCATCTTTATAAGCAAAATTTTTCATCGATTTAACAATTGTTGTAATTCGACTAATTCCCTCGCTTGCTTGCTCAACCGCCTCAGGAGCATTTTCGGTTAAAAAATTAAGTTCGCTATCATCCGGAGCACTGGGACTACCTTTGATTTTTGCTATAAATCCGTCTACTGCATCCTTCAAAAACAATATATTATCATTAGCAAATTGTGAGGGTGAATTAATTTCATGTGCAATACCAGAAGCCAGTTGCCCTACTGCCTCCATTTTTTGTGCATGTACCAATTGAGTTTCCAGTTCCTTACGTTGATTGATTTCTTTTTGAAGTTGAACAGTTTTGGCTTGTAACGAGGCAGTTCTTTTTTTCACCGTTGATTCCAGCCCGAAAATCAAACCTTGAAGCCGTTTGGTAACAGCCCGTATTTCAAAAGGTCCGCTTTCTCTCAAGTTAAAAGGTAAATGATTTTCTATTGAAGCTTTTGCCGCAGCTTCAAGCTTTCTAATTGGACTAGCAAAACTCTTGTAGGTTACAAAAGCCAAAGTTAGAACAAGAGAAAAATATAAAACACTTGTTATTGATAAAAGAATTAAATCACTTTCCTCTTTGTCCTTGAGTTGTTTTAATTTTTGCGAAAGTAAAACTAATGAATTTTCGTGAAAACGTAAGGATTCCTGCTCTAATAAATCTAGCTTTTTGTAAAGTATTTCCCTAGCCCGATTAAGTTTCATTTTAGCAGAGTTAAGCTTAATCAATTCATTTTTTTGAGAAGCATTTTCCAAGTTCGTAACCGAAACCGATAAACGCTCAAGTCCTTCTTTAATAGGCTCCAACATGCTTTTTGAATAATTTTGGGGATATTTAAAAGCGATGTCGTTAAGACCTTTTTTAGCATCGGTTAGCTTATCGCGCGTTACTCCAAATAATCCTTGATAATTTGAAGGGTAAACCTCAAGAGATACAAAAATCTCGCGAACGATTTCTAAAAAGTCCTTAACATCAGAATATTCTCCAGCTGAATTGCCCGAACTTTCGCTCGCTTTGTAATATTGTTTGGTCAGAAAATTTGTACTTTGAAACATCCACCAACCCAAGACTCCCACTAATAAGGCTCCCCCTAAACTAGCAGAGGAAAGAATCCATATGTAAGTCCTTACTTTCAATCTTTAATAGAGAATCAAGTATTCATTGGCACAGTAACTTGAATTCTCTTAGGAAATGGACTTTCAGCATAACAGGAATTATAATTTCGAATTACCTTAATTAACTGTCTGTCAACATCTGCACCGCATGATGCCACTAAAAAGCCGTCTTCCAATCTCAACTCTTGAGCTAGCCGCATACCCACTTCTAAAGATTTAGTCGCAACCTCCTCCAATTTAAATGTTTGTTCAGCAACAACCAGCAAATTAGATAGCGAATCAGAGACTTCAGGGTCATAATCTTGTTTTCGACTTTTTAAAGTTTGAATTATGACACTGCGATCATGTCCCTGTTCTTCATAGAAATCAAAATCCAGTGCGACTCTTAATATTGAAGCAAGTAAACGCACTCCCCCTTCGTCATCCTTCTCGAAACGATGTTGGATATCAACTTTCTGAAGAATTAAATCAACTTCTTCCAAACCGGGAATCTTAGAAATTAATTTCTGCATATCAACTGGGACTTGCTTAACAAGCTCTTTCACTTCAGGCTGAAGCTCCCTTTTATAGTAGACATCTTCGCTAACTGATTCAGGTAATGAAAGATAGCCAAGTTGAGAAAAAATACTTGCTACATCAACACGCCAACTATGAGGAACCTTCATCATTTCTGCCAATTCGTTAGCCATCCGCCTTACTCTTTGAGCCCTACCAAAAAACAAAGGTTTTGCAGTTGAAAGAGCCTGTGCAAGTGCATCGACTGAACCACGCAATGTTTTATCAAGAAGAATTCTTTTACTTCTGATCAAATCATATTGTTCCAATCCAGATTTCAAAACTTTAATTAATGTGTCTGGAGGGCAAGGCTTTGAAAGCATTCGAAAAACATTTCCTTCATTAACGGCTGCAATTGCAGATTCAAAATCTGTATGTCCAGTTAGTAAAATTGTTACAACCTCAGGATCTCTTTTTTTAATCTCCGAAAGCATGGTTGCACCATCCATTTCTGGCATACGCATATCTGACAACACAACAGCAAAATCTTTTTCTACATCGAAAACCTCTAAGCCCTCAACCCCATTAGTTGCAAGGTGTACTTCAAAGTCTTTTCTAAGGTTTAATTTGAAACCTCTAAGAATTGATTCTTCGTCGTCAACACAAAGTATTTTGGTATTCATTTAAAAATTTTCCGATTATAATTTAAAACGACTGCATTCTCTCGTTTTGAGCTTATTCGTACAATGGAAAAATCATTTTTTTCAAATTTATTCATTGATTCAAGATAACGAAAAGAACAATGATGCATTTATTATGAGTACTTCCCTTACCTTTCGTTTTTGCATTATGATGTTCTTACAATTTTTCATATGGGGGGTGTGGTATGTACCCATGTGGAAATACTTGGCAAATATCGAAGGAGCAGGAGACTGGACTATTTGGGGATTCCTTACTCCAATTGGGCTTGCTTATGCATCAACAGGCATAGCAGCCATGATTTCGCCCTTCATTGTCGGTATGATCGCAGACCGTTTTTTTCCTACTCAAATTGTTGTTGGTGTCCTTCATTTACTGGGTGCTCTTTTTCTCTACCTCACTTCGCAGGCTGTACATTTCAATGATTACTTTGTTTGGTTATTACTTCATCTTACATGCTACATGCCAACTCTTGCACTTGTAAATTCCCTTCTTTTTCAAAATGTTGAGGATCCTCAAAAAGATGCCCCTCCGATACGCACCTTGGGAACAATCGGATGGATTGCTTCGGGCGTTTTAGTTGGCGGTGCTTTTCTAGTTTCAGATAAATTCCTGTGGCAACTCCCAAAGTTCTTGGGTGGGGAATTAACCCCTACTGGCAAAGAGGTTATTGACCTTGGTTCGACAACTTGGCCATATATTTTTGGGGTCATTGCTTCTTTGGTTCTAGGGTTATTTGCTTTTTCCCTTCCACACACGCCTCCCCATCTCAAAGGTAAGGATGTATCTGTCGGGGATGTATTAGGGCTAAAAGCGATACGCTTGATGAAGGACAAATCCTTTGCAGTATTTATTATTTGCTCTCTGCTTATTTGCATACCCCTGTCTTTTTACTTTCAATCCACGAACTTTTTCCTCGGCTATTGTAAGATCGAAAATTCAGAGGGCGTAATGACCTTAGGACAGGTATCAGAAATCTTCTTTCTTTTGATGGTCCCTTTCTTTTTTAGAAAATATGGGGTACGCATGATTCTTTCAATCGGCATGTTTTTCTGGATTCTACGCTATATTCTTTTTGCTAATGCTGGGCCAGATGCACAGGCCCTCGCATTTCTCGGCGTTCTTTTTCATGGTATTTGCTATGATTTCTTCTTTTTTGCAGGTCAGTTGTATGTGGACAAACGGGCACCCGACGATATTCGTTCCGCCGCTCAGGGCTTTATTGCATTCATAACCTTGGGTGTAGGTATGTTCTTTGGTGGACTACTTAATGGATGGTGGGTCCACGAAAACAAGCTTGAAGATGGCTCTACCAATTGGCCTTCAGTATGGTATTTCCCTGCCATTATGGCTACTATCGTACTTGTTATTTTCCTCCTTACTTTTAAGGAAAAAGATACTACCCAAAAGAACATTGTGACATAGTATTTAATAATTCTCCTAGACGGACTTCTGAACAGAAATTTAATTAGAAGATTTAGAAACTTGTTCATCAATTACTTTCAAGATCTTGTTATAGAGGGGAAATACAATTCTGATTTTTAACTGGAGCATAGAACATTTTTAAAATATTTTAAAATCCAAATATCGTTTATTGTGCAAAGGTTAGTAAAAAAATTATAATTTGCCTATATAAAATCCTTTCAAAATAATTTAAGGTAGGTAAAGATTATCTCTGTACATGAAAAATTTATCAACTCGTCGTAATTTTGTTAAAGCTAGTTCCGCACTTTCTGCTGGAGCTTTACTTACTTCACCACATATCTTAAAAGCAGCAAAAGAAGATAAAATTCTAAAAATCGGTCTTGTTGGAATCGGAGGACGAGGAAGCGGTGCTGCAGCACAAGCTATGAATGCAGATCCTAATGTAGAATTAACGGCTATTGGCGACCTTTATGAGGATCGAATCAAACTTCGAAGTAGAATTCTAAAAGCGAGAGGCAAACAGAAGTATAAAGTCACTGAAGAAACTATGTTTACTGGTTTTGATGCGTATAAAAAAGTTATTGATTCTGGTATAGATGTAGTAATTCTTACATCACCACCTGCCTTTCGACCCAAGCATCTAGAGTATGCTGTTCAAAAAGGAGTTCATTGTTTTTTTGAAAAACCAGTTGCTGTAGATGCTCCAGGAGTTCGAAAAGTAATCGAGCTTGCAAAAAAAGCTAAAGAGAAAAATCTCAATTTCATGTCTGGTTTTTGCTGGAGACACCATTTTCCAAAACAGCAAGTTTTTGGCAAGATTCTTGAAGGTTCTATTGGAAAAGTTAATTCAATGTACAGTACCTACAATGGCGGAGAGGTATGGAAAAAGAAGAGGGAAGAAGGATGGAGTGATCTTGAGGCTCAAACTCGAAACTGGAATGCTCACCTTTGGTTATCGGGGGACTCAATTGTAGAACAGGCTGTTCACTGTATTGACATGATGCAATGGGCAATGGGCGAGGCACTTCCAACACATGCAGAAGGCACTGGCGGAAGACAAGTATACGATGACATGGATAAATATGGTAATATATTCGATCATTTTGCAATTGCCTATCAATGGGAGAGCGGAGCAAGAGGTTATCATTTTTCCAGACAACAAAATGGTACTGCAGGCAGTTATGAAGTAGAGCTCTTCGGGACCAAAGGATTTTGTTCGGCTAAAAACAGACATCTTATTGATGCTGGTGATAATTCATGGAGGTTCAGAGGAGAAAATAATGATATGTATCAAACAGAGCATGACGAATTATTTTCCTCCATCCGATCTGGCAAGGCTTTTAATGATGGCGAACGCGCTGCTCATAGCACTATGGTTGCCATACTCGGAAGAATGGTTGCGTATACCGGACAAAAAATCACATATACTGACGCATTAAATTCCAAAGAGTCTTTGGTTCCATCGGAATTTGACTGGAAAAAAGATTTATCTGTTCCCAATCCCCCTATCCCAGGTGTTACAAGGTTTATATAAACACTATAACTTTTAACTTCTTTGTATTCTTTGACCCAACCAGTTGATTAAGATTTCAGACACTTCGCTTATTGCTTTACCAGAAAAAGCATGATCAGAGTCCTCCACTTGAAATATATCCCGAGTTGCCTCACAATTTCCCATCAAAGATTCCGTATCAGTTAAAGGCACAAGATTATCATTTTTTGCATGAATCAAGAGCCAAGGTATTTTTATACCTTTTGCCCTTGGCAGAATACTGTCGACTTCATTCATCTCTTTTATGATTTTGTCATATGCAGAAACATTTTTTTCCTGATCCAAAAAATTAATTTCTATCATTTTTTTACAAAAAGTTTTGGTGTTTAATACGCCTCCTAATGAAATAAGGTACTCAATTTGATTTTCAGCAACTGAAGTCAGTACGCCTACCGTACTATTTAGACCGTGTCCTGCGTATATAGGGCGCCACCCATTTTGTAATGAAACAGAAATAATCGAATTTAAATCATCTATTCTTTTTGTAATTGTACTGTCTAAAAATCTGCCTTGCGAATTTCCGTTCCCGGAAAAAGAAAAGGATAGTACAGAAAGTCCCTCATCTGACACATTATGTGCTATTTCATCAACTAGAGGATGGTCCACATATCCAGGCAAACCACAACCAATAATCAAAAGATAACGATTCTTTTCAGAGCCAAGTCTAAAGCTGTAATCAAGTTTTTCGCCGTTCTTATTAAATATATCACCAAGCATGGATGGAAATTAATTCAACGGAGAATCCTCAATAGCCTGCAAAGATTTATAATACCGATGAAAAAGAGGATCTCTTATGCGAATCTGTTCTAGAACATCCGCCCCCATCTGCTCAAAACCCAAACCTAACTTAAGAATAAGGTCTCTATTGCTGATAAGTTTTAACTTAGAATCATTTGCATTAATTTCTCGATAAGCATTTATGATATCACAATTAAACTCAGCGGAAATTAAATTCACATTTATGTCCTCTTCATCTTCGATTCTTTCAATTGATTCTTCGATTCTTTTTAAGTTAAAAGTGCCTTCAATTGCTTCCATTTTTTCATTCACGGCAATGGGCTTCGGCAGGTCATTATTAATTTTATTTTCTAACTTAGGTTTTGGTGCAAAAACAATTTCAGATTCTTTCCCCACTAATGCCATTTGTTCCCTAAAATCAGTACACTGAAGAACATAGGCAACAAAGTTGGATGGAATATCATCATTTACATAAAGAGAGTGGGATGTCTTTAACATACCTCCCAGTCTAGATGAATATAAATTGTTTGTAGAACGAGCCAAGTATATCCAATTATACAAATGTTCTAATCCTTCTTCTTTAAGTTTACGATTGTCTTCAATTTGAAAATAGACCCAAGGCAAAGCTACATTTTCAGGAGGTGAAATAAATTCCATTGGATCCGTTATCATTATTGCACTCCAAAAATCCGGTTCAATCTTGCAAGCTTTTTGAATAATATCACCAGCCTCACCATCTGCCCAAATGAATAAATTCTCTGTCAATAAAGTTTCTCTCTTTTTCAAATTATCAATATTTGAAATTAGATCATCAACGGAGAAAACTGGAAGTACCGCACAAGCAAAACCTCTTTCCAATAAAAACCCGAAACTAGCTTCTAATTTACTAAATTCACTACTAAATGAATCATCGTTTTCATCCAGAATAATCTTAATAAACAAACCTCGTGCAAATTCCATTTTATCACCTACTCGTCTTGCTCTTCGGTTTCTTACATTTTCGATAGTTGCCGCTTTTTTTAAACCAGGTAAAACCACTCCTTTTACTGCACCATAATCACGGATTTCGTAATTAACTAAAGCATCATTCTTGCTTTCAACATGATTTTTATAAATGTCTCGCAATGGACGGGTGAAGCTTAAAACTCTAGATGCATAATTATTTTCCTCGCTCACCCAATAGCCTAAATGCTTTGGTGCATCAAAATCAGTAGGCCTGGTAACAAAATGATCAAGTGGTAATTTTTTTAATGCTGAATGAAAAGCCGGGGTTTTAATGTCCCCCCATGCTAGGTTATGCCTCCAATTTGCATAGCCTTCTACAAGTCTAAAACAAGCACTTTCCAAGATGTATAAACAAAATAAGCCAAAGGAAAAAATAACAATAACTTTAAATGTCTTTACCATCTCTATGCTGTCTCCTTTGTATCCAATTTATCTCTCGGTTTAGTCAGATTTAGATCGATCTGTGATAAATCAGAATCATTGGGTTGTAAATCTAATGAAATATTTTCAGTCTCAGATTCAAAGCCTAATGCCTGGTCAGTCTTTTGAATGTCCTGGTTTTTGGCTTGTGTATCTTTTGTTTCTTCATCCACTGGCAAAACATTGTCTTCAGTTCGTTTTTGAATTGAAGGGGTTTCTTCTTCATTGCTTGTATTGGTTAAATCAACCTTTGCATTGTCAGAAGAATTAGATTCTTCAACTAATTCTGACTTTTCTTTTTCCGACTTCATCTGGTCAATTTTAACCCCCTCATCGGATTTAATTATTTCTTCATCCTTATTTGTGTCTGAAGAAGGTTCATCTTTGATAGGCAATGGCGTTGAATCATTTTCTGATGAGGAATCATTATTTAGAGGTTTATCCAAACTACTCGAAACATCTAATAAGTCATCTGGTTTTTTATCATCTTTCTTCTGTGTAACTCTGCTAGATTTTGAGTATACAAGAACACGTTTGGGAGAACGGAAAGAATATGCAAAAAGCAAAATTGATATCATTAAAGAAAATATCGTAACAGTAAAAAGTTCGGTTTTTTCATGTTTCGTTACAATATGATCATCATTGACAAACTTTTGCCAAAATACAACCAAGGAGAGAAAGACAGGAATCGAGATTCCTCTAAAAAGTAACTTAAACCTTCTGTAATTCTCTTCGATGGAGTAAAGAAAAATAAAAAACAATGAATAAAATAGCAACACGAGCGAAACAAATATCTTTAGTCGAAATACTTGACTAACCACAGAGTCTAGATTGCTTGAACCAAATAATTCTGGTACAGCATAACCAACAAATTTTGCTTCCGTAAGAGAGACCATAAAATTCTCCAGTGCCTTGTAGTCAAAGGCAAGTGCCACCCAAAAAAACAGAATGGTTAAAAAGCAAACGCTTCCTAGAGAGAGAAGAAATACTCGATTAAAACTAAACACAGATCAGTTTACTAATCTATAATTTAAATGTTTTTGCAAGATTATCTGAAAACCTCTAACTGGAGGAAACTTCGCAATTCTACTTAAAATAAGTTTATATATCTTTTAGCATACCCGTGCTGTCACCTACATGTGAAGCATGAACGCCAGCTTTTTTCAACATGGCTAAATAAAGGTTAGTCATAGGAACACCTTTAAAATCGACATGTCTACCATTGGTGAATCCATGGGCATTACCCCCGGCTAATAAAACCGGGAGATTTGAATGATGGTGGCGGTTACCATCACTTATTCCACTACCAAAAATAATAACGCAATGGTCAATTAACCGAGTTCCATCAATCTCCTTTAACGAAGACAGCTTATTAATGAAATATCCAAATTGCTCAGAATAAAAACGATCTATTTTTGCCAATTTCTTTATTTTAGAAGGATCGTTTCGATGATGAGAAAGGGAATGATGGCCTTCAGGAACTCCAATATCGCGGAAAGATCTATTACTACCATCATGTGCCAAAAGAAAGGAACTCACCCGAGTTGTATCAGATTGATAAGCAAGGATCATCATATCGAACATCATTCTTAAATGTTCTGAATAATTATTGGGTAATCCAACCGGTCTTTGTGTCTCAGGAATTTTAGAGATTGCGTGCTCCTCCCGCTCAATTGTTTTTTCTAGTTGCCTAACACTAGTGAAATATTCATTCAATTTGTCCCGGTCTATTTTACTAAGCCTTCGTTGCATACTTTTTGCATCCGAAAGAGCAAAATCAAGAATACTTTTCTTTTGATATCTTCTCTTTAATTGATGATTTCGATCAGTAGAGGTGGACGAGCTTCCAAATAATCTTTCAAAAACCAAACGAGGATTCGACTCTGGAACCATAGGCATCGATTCGGTTTTCCATGATAAATTATATTGATAAGCACAACTGTATCCAGAATCGCATTTTCCAGATTTTCTAACTCCATCACAACTTAACTCTAAAGAACGTAACTTAGTTTGATCACCCATTTTTGCCGCTGCAATTTGATCGACTGAGACTCCGACTTTGATATCTTTGCCAGCAGTTTTTTTAGCCTGACAACCAGTTAAGAAAGTCGCATTGGCTCTTGCATGGTCTCCACCTCCATCACCATTCGCATATGCTTTGGTGTGATCCAATCCACTCAAAATCTGAAAGTCTTTAGTACTATTTTGAAGTGGTTTTAAACTAGTGGGCAGTTCATTCAAAACCCCAATTGATCGTGGTTGCCATTCATCAATAATGACCCCATTTGGAATGTATGCAAAACCCATCCTCAATGGAATTTTAGGGGTATTGGAAAGTCCAAAAGATTCCATCGCAGGTAAAGCAAGAGAAAAACCCAATCCTCGAATTATAGATCTTCGACTGATAGTTCCTTTGTTCATCATATAACAAATCTCCTTAACTTAATTATTTAGGACGAATAAAGTAAAAAGAGTTAGTCCGTAAACTGAAAAGGTTTACTTTTAATAAATTCTAAAACTAAATCAGCAAGTTTAACTTCATTCTTTTGAAAGCTGTTTACGACTCTATCCACCGCGATTCGATCTTTATATGTAATTCCTCGACCCAATCCGTAAGTAAATAATTTTTGAGTGATACAGCGAATTAAAGCATCGCTTTTGTGCTGTTTTAAAAAAATTTGTAGTTCATGAACTCCGTTAAATTCTTCTCCAGAATATAATTTTCCAGTGGCATTCACGCCTTTTCCCCCATCAACTGTTCTCCAATTTCCAACCGCATCAAAATTTTCCAATGCATATCCAAGGTTATCCATACTTGCATGACAGGAATAACAAGCTGGGTTTTTTGAATGTTGGGTCATCTGTTCCCTAAAAGTAAGTTTTTTCGTATTAGTATCGTGTGGTTCTTCAAGTTCAGCAACACCAGGAGGCGGACTTCGTGGAGGAGCAGCCAATAAATTGTCAAGAATCCATTTACCTCGCTTAACAGGTGATGTACGGGTGGGATTAGATGTAATTGTTAAGATGGAACCATGGGTAAGCAAACCGCCACGCTTATTTAAATCATTACCCCGAAAAATGACTTTCTTAAATTCTTGATCAAAATTTCCCTCTAACCCGTAGTAGTTAGCAAGTTCTTTATTTATCATCGAAAAGTTGGCACCCAATAAAAGATCCACATTTAAATTCTTGGTTAGTAAAAATTTAAAAAATTCCTCTGTTTCTCGGATAAAAGAATTTCGAATCTCGTTTGTAAATTCTGGGAACTGTTCTGGATTTGGGTTGATAAGATTTAAGTCTTTCAATTGAAGCCATTGTCCACAAAAGTTTTTAACAAATTCATTAATTTTTTTATCATTCATCATACGGGTGAACTCATTATGCAAATTCGCCCTTAGCTCTCCCTTTTGTGCCCGCTCCCAAAGTTGATCATCTGGTATGGTGCTCCAAAGTAAATAAGACATTCGATGAGCTAGTGCGAATTCATCAATCTGATTATATTTCAAATTACTTTTCTGATCACTTATTCTCTCTTCACGAAAAATAAAACGAGGAGAAACCAAAGCTGCTTTAAAGGTATTACGCAAAGCCTCAATGGGTGGTAACTCTCTTTCTTTCATCTTATCATAAAAAGCGGTATGTTTATTGATGTCTTTTTCGCTAAGAGGCATTCGATAAATACGGGGAAGCCATTTCTCCAAGGATTCTATGGCATGAGCATCTCCTATTATTTTAGAATCCCATTCGCCCAATAGTCGCTTTCGTGACTCTCGGATTCTTGAATTAACTCCAAATGGTTTCAATATCTCAATTTTCTCAAGATATAAATTTCGATCACGAAGATTAGGATTTTTATTTTGGGGATCGTAAAAATCATTAATAAATGAAAACGAAAGTTTATTTTCAAAATTCTCTTTTCCGAAAAAACGGAATTTATAAACTGAGCTATTGGGATATTTTGAATCAATGAGAAAAGTTTTAATCACCTTTCCATTAATATTTACCGCCATTTTTGCGAACTCATTACCAGCCCTGCTTGCAGAAGCCCACACTTTTACTTCATACATTCCTTCAAGGTTCGAAAGGTGATTTACCATAAAGCTTCCCCGAGATGGCATGACACGATAATTTCCACGTAAGATGCCACCTTTAATCCCTTCCGCATTAAATTGAACTCGTTCTTCTTGACCGCTCACAGGACCAAGCGCCGTTGTCATTATCTTCTCTCCCATGGCTAAGTATTTTTCCATTAAAAGAGGAGATAAAGTAAGCACCTCGCCAATAGTATCAAAACCGTAGCCTGTATCATCAGCAGGAAAATAGTTTTCGGCGTCTACCTTGACTTGAAATAAGTCGTAGATGGTGTTTTTGTATTCCGTCCGATTAAGCCTTCTCAGCACCACATGCCCAGGATCAATCTCTTGAGCTTCATATTCAAAAGAATTTTTCTCTATCCATGATAAAATTGTGG
>CBFIBI010000044.1:0-19239 GCA_965660725.1 Opitutales bacterium | reverse complement strand
CCACACCTATGGAAGATGTGAACCTGCTAGCTATGTTGGCCATGAGAGATGAACTCGAAATCAACATTGGTTATTCCGATCATACACTAGGTATTGAAGTACCTATTGCTGCAGTCGCATTGGGGGCAACAGTAATCGAGAAACATTTTACATTGAACCGTACCATGGAAGGGCCAGATCATGCGGCAAGCCTTGAACCAGATGAACTCAAACAAATGGTATATTCGATTAGGAATATCGAAAAAGCTATGGGGGATGGGTCCAAGAAACCCAGTAAGAGCGAGGAACTTAATATAGAAGTAGTACGTAAATCAATCGTTGCATCAAAAAATATCAAAGCTGGTGAAAAGTTTACTGAAGAAAATTTAGCCGTGAAGAGACCTGGCACTGGCATATCGCCTTTGAAATGGGATGAAGTATTAGGGTTAGAATCCAATAAAGATTTTCAAGCTGACGAACTAATATCAATTTGAAAAAAATTTTAGTAGTTACTGGTACCCGAGCCGAATACGGTTTGTTAAGATGGGTAATCGATGGGATTGCTAAATCTAACTTGCTGAAGTTGCAACTATGTGTAACTGGCATGCACCTATCTCCAGAGTTTGGGTTAACTTTTCAAGAAATTGAAAAAGATGGCTACCAGATTGATTCAAAATTTGAAATGCTACTTAGTGCTGACACCCCATCGGCAATCACAAAATCTATGGGGCTTGGGTTAATCGGATTTGCAGATGAATTTAATAGATTAAAACCAGATCTAGTTGTTCTTTTGGGTGATCGCTACGAAATTATGTGTGCGGCAATGGCAGCCACAATTGCCAGAATTCCAATTGCTCATTTGCATGGTGGAGAGGCAACAGAAGGTTGCATTGATGAGGCTATTAGGCATTCAATTACCAAAATGTCTCACTTACATTTCGTAGCTACGGAAGAATACAGGAAAAGAGTAATTCAATTGGGAGAAAACCCCGAGCGAGTTTTTTGTGTAGGAGGGATGGGAATAGATAACATTTTGAAGTTAGATCTTCTATCCAAGCAAGAACTTGAAGATTCTTTAGATTTCAAGCTTAGTACAAAAAGTATGTTGGTCACTTTTCATCCAGTTACACTTGAGGACAATACATCAGGAGATCAAATGAGAGAGTTACTAGATTCTTTATCCGAATTTAAAGATTACAAGATAATTTTCACCATGCCTAATGCCGACACCGATGGCAGAGAAATCTTTAAACTAATAGAAAGCTTTTGTTTGGATAATCATAATTGCCGTGCGTTTACCTCATTGGGGCAGAAAAGGTACTTATCTTGTTTAAAGTATGTTGACGTAGTAGTTGGTAATTCTTCGAGTGGACTTTTAGAAGTCCCTAGTTTTGGGATCCCTACAGTAAACATTGGTGACCGTCAAAAAGGGCGATTAAAAGCGGAGAGTATTATCGATTGCGAACCTATTAAAAGCCGAATTACATCTTCTATTAACAGGGCTATTTCGTTAGATATTAAAGAGTCGTGTAAGGTAATTAAAAATCCATACGGTGAAGGTGGTGCTAGTCAAAAAATTATACATACTATAGAATCGACTGCTTTAGAAGATATTATTAAAAAGAGTTTTTATGATGTCAAATTGCGTTAGCAAACCAATCAGAATAATACCTAGGTTGGATATTAAGGGGCCGAACTTGGTTAAAGGAATCCACCTAGAGGGATTAAGAGTACTTGGCCAACCGCATGATTTTGCAAAATATTACTATGAAAATGGTGCGGACGAACTCTTTTTTCAGGATGTGGTGGCTAGTCTATATGGGCGAAATAGTATGTCTGAAATCATCCAAAAGACCGCAAACGAAATATTTATTCCATTAACTGTCGGAGGTGGTATTCGAACGATCGAAGATATTAATGATGTATTAAGATGCGGTGCGGATAAAGTTGCCCTTAACACCGCAGCAATGGGAAATAAAGACTTTGTTAGGCAAGCATCTGAGAAGTTTGGTTCGTCAACTATTGTGGTCGCCATTGAAGCAATCAAGGAGACTGATGGCAGATATTTAGCTTACACTGATAATGGTCGGGAATATACCGGTATTGATGCGATAGAATGGTCTGAAGAAGTCGTCGAACTGGGTGCGGGTGAACTTATAATAACTTCGGTTGATAGAGAAGGTACAGGAGAAGGTCTCGATTGGAAATTGCTAAAGAAGGTTTCTGATAGGGTAGGAGTCCCCATTATTGCACATGGGGGAGTTGGCAAAATAAATCATGTAACAGATCTTTTTACTAAAACTCAGGTAGACGCTTGTGCGATCGCATCAGTATTGCATTATAATCTATTAAATGAAAATAAAGTACAAAGAGAGATAACCTGCAATGAGGGTAATGTTGAGTTTCTCAAGAAGAATATAGGATTCAAGAATTTTGAGTTAGTTGAGATTAAAAATTTAAAAACAGAATTAGAGAATCATAATTTTTTTGTAAGAAATTAAGTATCTCATGAGTGAAGTAATAATTGTAGATTTTAACCTTGGTAATTTACACAGTGTAAAAAAAGCATGTGAAGTTTGTAATATAAGTGCTAGGATTTCCTCCCAAAAGAAAGATATTGAAAAAGCTGATGCATTGATACTTCCAGGCGTGGGAGCTTTTGGAGAAACAATGTCCAATCTTAAGCATTTAGAATTAGTTAAACCGATCAAAGATTTTGTTGATACTGGGAGACCTTTGTTTGGAATATGTATAGGTCTTCAACTTTTATTTAGCGAAAGTTCAGAATTTGGGCTTACTAAAGGATTAAATTTAATAAATGGAAAAGTCGAAAAAATTTCTTTTGAAAACCAAGAAGTTTATAAAAAATTTAGAATCCCTTTTATTGGATGGAATAAAATAAAATTCAAAAATAAATCATCTTTATTCGACCATATTAAAGATGGTGATTACTTCTATTTTGTTCATTCCTTTTGTGCTAGTTTGGATATTAGTTCAGATTTAATTGCTACCTCCATATATGGCGATCAAGAGGTAACTGCGGCGATTGAAAGGGATAATATATTTGCTACTCAATTCCATCCTGAAAAAAGTGGAAAACATGGACTTCAAATCTATAAGAACTGGAAAAGTAAATATAATCTAAATTAAATGAATAATACAAAAAAATTAGAAGCATACTATGGATTACCAGAAGAAGTGATTTTCTGTAAGAAGTGCGTAATATCCAACCAACGACCAGCATCTGCAATCGAATTCAAGCATACAAGGGACAGCAAAAAAACTTCTATGAACATAGACGAAGAAGGTGTCTGTGATGCCTGTAGGACTGCAGAGAAAAAAGAAGCCATAGATTGGGAGAAACGCGAAGAGGATTTATTAAAGTTACTCGATAAATATAGGAGGAATGATGGACATTATGATTGTTTAGTTCCCGGAAGTGGGGGAAAAGACAGTGCTTACCAATCACATGTATTAAAGTATGAGTATGGGATGAATCCATTAACCATTACATGGCCTCCAATATTATATACAGATTATGGTTATCAAAATTGGAAAAACTGGATAGATTCTGGCTTTGATAATATTTCATTCAATAGGAATGGAGCTGTAATGAAGTTGTTGACGAAGCTCTCTATTGAAAATTTATTACACCCTTTTCAAACTTTTATGTTGGGACAAAAAAATTTAGCACCCAAAATTGCTGCTCTCTATGATATTCCGCTCATTTTTTACGGTGAAAATGAAGCAGAGTATGGTAATCCAATTGCGGATAATAATACTTCTTTGCGTTCGAAATCATATTTCTCCTACGATAATATTGAAGAGATTTATCTCGGGGGTGTGTCGGTCAAAGAATTGTATGAAAAGTATGAATTAAATTTTCAAGATATTAAACCTTTTCTACCTATTGAAGAATCAATTCTAAAAGAAAAGGAAATAAACATACACTATCTTGGATATTATTTAAAATGGACACCCCAAGAAGTATATTACTATGCTGTAGAAAACACAGGCTTTAAAGCCAGACCATTCAGAACACAAGGTACTTATAGCAAGTATAACAGCATTGATGATAAAATCGATGACTTACATTATTACACTACATACATCAAATTTGGAATAGGTCGTGCAACCTATGATGCCTCACAAGAAATTAGAAATAAGCATATAACAAGGGAGGAAGGGGTTGCCTTAGTGAATAGATTTGATGGTGAGTTTCCAGATAGATACTTTTCAGAAATCATGGATTACCTTGAAATGGAAGAAGAATTCTTTCATGAACGATGTAACAAGTTTAGAAGTCCTCATTTATGGGAGAAAAATAATGACAAGTTTAAATTACGGAGTACCGTAAAATAAATTTTTAATTTAGTGAAAGTCAGAATTGAAGAGACAAATAGATATGTACCTCTCAATGAATTGGTTGAAAACAATTTACCCTGTTATTATAAAGAAAATATAATAACAAAAGAAATTTGTACTGAATATGCTAAAAGTTTAGTTTTTATTTCTAATGAAGTAAAGGGACTGGCAAATATACTATATTTGTTTAGTAACGAGTGCTTAATTATTTCACAACTTTTGCAGCTAAAAAAAAACATAAATATTTCAGAATTATCAATAAATGAATGCTCTTACGAATTTATTTCAATATTTAAGAAATTTCTTCCGAATTGTGCTTTGAAATATAGTGATATACGGAAAGAAAAATTATTAAAATTAAGATTAAAATACATAGTAAAATATTTTTACAACAAGATATTTCTGATTTTGGCGAAATTTTCAAAATTAAAATTCGAGAACAAAAGAATTCTTAAAGCATGGGTAGAAATTTCGTTTGATATATATAAAAAAAATGAAATTGATATTGTAATTTTATTCCCTTTTTTTCTTTCAATTAAAAGACAAGCTAGATTTATAAAGGATTTAATAGAAAAAAAAAATCGCTTTACATTTTATGGATACGGTTACTCGATAAAAAACCTCATAATGTTTATTTTGAATCCTACGAACATCAATTTATATCGACTTGAACTAAGTGGGGCACACCATTTTGCGAACTACATAAAAACAAGAGGTACTCCTAGTGCACTACTTTGCACAGATGAATTTGAACCTGTTAACTATCAAATATACGAAGATTTAATGAAAGAAGGGATATACATTCAAAATAAAGCTCATGGTATTGGAAAATATTGCCCATATATAAATTATAATAATTTTGTGGTATTTAACTCAACAATGGCAAGCTTCTATGGTAATAATTGTACTAAAATTAGTAACAAACATCCTCGTCAAAATAAGCTAAACACAATTAAATATATTATACTAGTCGATCAAAATACATCTTTTAGAACATTTGAAATTTTACGGAGTGAAATTGTTGATATACTTATTGATATAGAAAAAGAAACAAATTTAAAATGCCTGATTAAAATACATCCAAACCAGAATAGTCAGTCCAAATTCCCTCTAAAATGTGTAAAAGAGTTTGGAGATCTTAGCAAGAATTCTTTAGTTATTAATATATTCTCCTCCTGTTTCTATTCTGTGGTCGATTGTGTTGAAAATATATATATAACTAATCATATTTATGATGGTGATATTTATAATTACGATTCAAGTTCAGTAAGTATCGAAAAATTGTCATCGTATCTAAAAAAATTACAATGAAAATAGTATATCTTTCCTATCGAATTGGAGGTAAGAGTGGATCTTCAAAATCGTCTGTTGATGTTCTAAATGCCATAGCATTACTAAAACATGATACTTTTTGTTTTACACCACTTATTGATTACAAAGAGGTTTTTAATATTATCTTTAATAGTAATTTCAAGCATGTAAAATACTTTATTTTCAAAAATCAATCAGGTTTTATACATAGTATTTGGAGGTTAATTACAATATTTTTGTTAAAAATATTTAGAAAATATGTAAATTCCACCAATTATGATGATATACTTTTACTCGTAAATACAAATATTGATAAATTTTATATTGATTATATCCGAAAAAAATATAATTTAAAAATTACAGTAAATATTAATCGAGGTGGTATTAATTTTTATGGAAAAAAAGGTATCCAAACCCAATTAGTATATCTAAACTCATTTGATTATGTTGTTTTTCTTACAAAATCTTTGAAAAAAGAGTGGGTAAACATTGGATTTTCTAAAAAATCCTTCATTATTCCGAATTGTGTAGATAGAGTATCCATTATTAAGAGTTTGCAAAATGGTGTAAACATAAACAGGAGGAATTTGGCCTACATTGGTTCGATTCAAAAGAGAAAAGGACAAGATATTGCATTAAAATGTCTAATCGAAAACAATTTAAAAAGCCTTTCTCTTTCGTTTTACGGAAATTATGTACCTTCATTTAAAGACGAGTTTGAAGGATTACTAGACAAGGCAAATGCTAACGGAATTGATGCCAGTTATCACGGATATAAAAACATTAATAAAATTTTATCTTATCATGATATAATTATATTATGTAGCAGAGGAGAAGCCATGCCAAGAACAGTGTTAGAGGCACTTATGTTTGGAAAGATTGTCATTGCGTCAAATACCGATGGAATAAAAGATATTATAAGTCATGGTATAAATGGTTTCATATATAACGTTAATGATAATAACGAATTTCATAAAGTACTCATTGATGTTACAAGTGGTAAGTTCGATCTTAAAGAAATATCTAACAATGCCACTTTATTTTACAAAGAGAATTATGTATTTGAAAAATATGTTGAAAGTTGGAGGAAATTCCTTGGAAAACTATTAAAACCTTAATGATTTTAAAGTCTTACCATCTAAGAATTCTAATAATATATCAGTATATATTAATTATATTTTATTTATTCAAAAAAACTAATTAAACTGCTTAATCTTTTAAATACACCGCAAACTAAGTTATTATTATCGAGATTTTTATCGATATCAATATCTCTATTATTTACTATTTTGTTGAGTAGATACTTTTCTGCTGATTTACTCACACAGTTTTATAATAATTTTGCTATTTTTTGCACAACTTCTGTTTTGTTTTATTCTACTTTTAATTTCTTAAATCTAAAGTTTTTCTCTCATACTAAAAATGGAATATCGAAACTTAATGATGTGTATTCGATAATATTTATTTTTAAAAAAACATTTAGCTTATATTTTCTTTTATTATTAATATTTTTTATATATCTTTATATTTCTAGGAACTACTCCCCATTGCAGATTATAAGTACCGTTTGTTGTACCATTCTCTATTTCTTATTAAAATTAAATGTTAGTTCATTAAATTTGGAATCAAAACATAATTTAGCAGTTTTAGTAGAGGGCCCTATATTCTTTCCGTCATGTGCTGTAATTCTTACATTGTCGAAGAACACTTGTTTTACTGATTTATCAGTTTACATTGCTTCAATATTTTCGTTATGCTTATCTTTATTTATAAGCAATATTAATATTGTTAAGAGTAACTTAAATTTAAATCTAGTCAAAAAGTCTTCAGAGTCACTGACTTTTTTTAATACTTCAAACGCCTATTTGAGAAGTATTTTCGATAATTGGGTACCTATTTTCGTTCCAATGTTTTATACTTCAAATATATCTTCATTGATTATCATATGTTGGAAATTATCACAATTCATACTTTTCCCTTTTTTGTCAATACAAGGACTTGTATCTGTTGAACTTTCAAAATGTGTACATTCTGGTTCTTCTTATCTAAATAAATTGTGGTATTTTACATCAAAAACCTTACCACTTTCTTTACTTATAGCTATCATTCTATTTATTGTTCATCACTTTGGTACTTTAGATTTAATATATGCACAGTCCATACCTTATATTTATCTTTATATTTTTTCATTTATGCAACTTTTAATCGTTTTATTGGGACCTGTACTCCTAATTGCTGAATTGTTGAGCAATGGTAAAATTGTTTTCTTGTTTTCATTTATATCTTTTTTAATCTTTATCTTTATCGGGTCAATTATTTATAAAATGATTCCTTTCTGTGGTTTTTTATCCATAACAGTGAGTAATTTTTTTGCACTTTTTAAAATTTATAATAAATCGATTCGTTAATTATGTGTGGTTTTTTCTTTTCTTCTACGTTAAAAAAATTTAATTCAAATTATCTTCAACCTTTAATGAAGATTAGGGGTCCGGATGATTTTAACAGTTTTGATATAAAAATTAGTAATTCTAGATACCTACATGTAGCTCATTCTAGACTTAAAATTAATACTACAGGTAATGTTAAGCAACCTTTCATAAAAGATAATATTATTATTTGTTTCAACGGTGAAATATATAATTATTTTGATACAAATATGTCATCTGATAGTGAAGTCGACTTTATATATAAATCTTATAAGAGATCTGGGTTTTCTTGTTTTAGGGATTTTCATGGAATGTTTTCGATTGTCATTATAGACCTTGAGATTAATCACATTTTTCTTGCTCGTGATTATGTTGGTCAAAAACCCTTGTTTTATGTAATTAAAGATAAAGAATTCTTTGTTTCGAGCGATCAGTCATATTTGCCAAGTCTTTGGGCACACGAGTGTCATAAAGTAGATAAATTTTCTATTGTAAACTTTGGTTTCGCCTTACCTTTAGGGGATTGTCGTACTGTTCAAAACTTATCTCCAAATACAGCTGCATCCTTCGATTTGATTGGTAACTTTTGTGAATCTGAGTTTTTAACGAAACCCCAATTCACTTCTTCTTCGAATCATAGTGATTTGTCTTCAGTTTTAGAAAAAATACTTGATCAGACTATTCCAAATCACGATTTCGGTATTTTTGTTAGCGGTGGACTTGATAGTCGGACAATTCTTAAAGGTGCGGTTGAGCTTGGAAGAAAACCCTCAATGTGCTTTATATCGAAAGGACCTGAATTAGAAATTGCTGTTGAAACATGTAGTTATTTTGATGTAGAATATAAGGTCGTAGATCCGTTTCAACATAAGTATCTTAAGTTATATACCGATTATTTTAAATCATTCTCTTCTGTCTCAACAGATCCTGCTGCACTAGCATTACTTGCCTTAAGTGAAAACTCGGCAACAGAAGGTTTACGTGTCTCTTTAGTAGGGGATGGAGGCGATGAAGTATTGTTAGGATATCCTTTTTTCTTTGATGATTATATTTCAAAATCGATAAAAAAGAAAATACTTACAAGCTTAGTCAATTTTACTCTTAAATTTAATAATAAAGACGATTTCTACGACGAAATTTTACAAACTTCCATCGGTCGTCATTTGGAAAATGTTGAAAGAATTCCTGGTTTACTCAAATTTATACTTTTTATGCTTACAGAAAATGAAAGGCAATCTCTGCTTGTAAATATTAAAAAATTTAATGATTTACAGGAGTTTTATCTTTTTCATGTGATGCCAGAGTCACTTTGTCGAAAAACAGATACTGCTGGTCACTTTTGCAATGTGGAATTGAGATCACCATTATTACAGTATTCCTTTATACATTACGGAATGGATTTGAAGTTTAAAAATGAAATAAATGATTATTCTAAAAAACCGTTAAAAAATTATTTATTGGAAAGTAATCTTCCGCTTTTAGACAAAAAAATTGGTTTGAATGTTTCGGGTTCGCTTATAAACAAAGTTACAAAATCAATTATTAAAAAATCAAACAGCGATTATATTTTTTCAAAATCTATAAATAAAGATGTAATATTTGATCAAATTTTTAAATTAAATAAAAAGGCTAATTATGCTTTCAATATCTCGAAGGTTTCAAACCGAATATTTTAAAAAAAATTGTTTTAATATTTTTTTTGTTTTATATGTACTATCAATTTCTTATAATGCCTTTACATATGCTTTATTCTTGTCGATAAGTTCACTGATATTAGTTTTATTTTATAAGTTAGATTCCATTCTACAATACGCAATTCTTGTTATAACGACATCATTATCACTTATAAGTATATATTCTGGAAATCCGCCTGTCGGTGTTTTTTTAACTTTCTTATCAGTTATCATTGGGTTATACTTAGCTAAGGTATTTGTAACTTCAGTTGGTTTATCAAAAAATTTATTTTATGTTTATCTTCTTCTATCAAACCCATTATTTTGGTCATCTAATTGGAGATTTTCAGGAACATTTGAAAATGCAAACACATTTGGTTGCTTTGTTTGCTTAAGTTATATTACATTATTTTTCAAGAGAGCAAATCTCCATGGTATTATTGATGCAATATTTCTTTTATACGCAACCTACATGGTTTTTCTTACTGCTTCAAAACTTTGGTCAATACTAATACTCTTTATTTTAGTTACAAAGATTAATAAGATTATTTTTTTATCGTTAGTTCCATATCTTTTCTTACAATTAGATTTTGTAAACCTTTTTAATAATCTCATACATAGATTCGAAATTTTTTTTGATAATTCAGATGGAAGTAGACTTGATCGACATCAGGTAATCATAGAAGGTATTGCTATTTTCTTAGATAATCCTTTTTGGGGTACTGGAATCTTAGGTTTTATTGAATTAAGTTCATTTGATCATCACACTCATTCTTCGCTTTTAGATAGTTTAGTATCTTTTGGCTTAATTGGTTTTTTCTTTATCATTACCTTGAATATCTTAATGCTTTTCAAATTATTCAAAAGTTATTTTAATTCATATCTTTCACTAAGTTCAGTTGTGATTTTTTTATTTACTTTTGTTTCATTTTTATTTTTCGATTCTATTTATTCTAATGTTTATGCCTTATTTCTATTCTTCTTAATTCTTTCGTATAGTACTAAGATTCATTCTTATCCTACACATGATTAAGCAATTATTTGCATCTATACTTTTTAGAAGACTTCTTTTTAATAAAAATGTTCTTTGTCCAAGATTCTTTCATGTCAATCACCGTTATACTTATAAATTTTTAGGTAACGATGTATACCTAGGACCATATTGCCATTTTTCAACAAATGTCATTTTCGAGTCAAATATTTTAATTGGACCTCGTGTCTCTTTTGTTGGTGGTGATCATCGTTTTGATATTCCAGGTTCTACAATTATGAAATCTGGTCGACCTGATAATTTTAATAATCATATACATATCAAAGATGATGTCTGGATAGGTATTAATTCTGTAGTTATGACTGGCGTTACAGTCGGTTGTGGATCTATCATTGCCGCAGGTTCAACAGTTACTAAGGATGTTCTTCCAAATTCAATTGTTGGAGGAGTACCAGCTAAATTAATAAGAAATCGTTTTACTCCATCTGATTTTGCTATTCACCAAAAACATATTAACCGAAAATAAAACAATTATTAAGTCCCATAAATATTGTTTTACCTAGTTATCTAATTGGCCTTCCCAAGATAAAAATGACTTCACACACAATTTAAATTTTCACAAACTCAACTACCATCTAGTACTAAGTGAATACATCTTGATTTCAGAAATTAAATTTGGACAGAAAATACAAGATTCTAAAAGTATTCAGCTTTTTATAAGAGATAGTTTGGTCGGAACAGATCGTAATTTTGCGAATGTTACGAGGTCATTACTCAAAGAAAGATTATATGTATTTGGGGATGGCAAAACCTTTCAGCTTCATAACTTTAGGAAGCTAAGTGGTTTTTGTTGGGGGGAATTTTAAAAATAAACCTTTGGAAACAGGAATAATTCCAAAAAAATGTGATGCTTTTATTAAGGCAGTTACGATAGGCGAATCTGCTCCTATTCAATTGATGTAATAATTGAAGTAAATCGTGTATCCATATTAATGGTCCAATCATCTTGAATAAACTAATTGATATTATTGCTGGAGCTCGTCCTAACTTCATGAAAGTTGCTCCGATTATAAGAGCCATTCAAGACAATCGTAAAATAAATGAATTTTTAGATTTTAGATTAATTCACACTGGTCAACATTATGATGCTCAGCTTTCGGCTACCTTTTTTGACCAGTTGGGGATTCCTGAACCTAAAGTCAATCTAGAAGTTGGGTCAGGGACACAAGCAGAGCAAACGGCTGGGATCATGATCAAATATGAGAAGTTGCTTCTTCAATCAAGGTCTGATCTTTGCTTAGTAGTTGGTGATGTCACATCTACGATGGCATGTGCAATCACTGCACAAAAACTTTGTATTCCAGTTGCTCATGTTGAAGCCGGTATACGTTCTGGAGATTGGGCAATGCCCGAAGAAGTTAACCGTTTAGCTACTGATTCTGTCACAAATTGGTTTTTTACTACTTCACAGGTTGCTAATGAAAACTTGAAGAATTCTGGGGTAGAAGAAAATCGCATATTTTTTGTTGGTAACACGATGATTGATACCCTTTTGGCAAATATGTCTAGGCTTAAGCCTCCTGTTTTTTGGAGCGACTTGTCACTAGATAAAAAAAAGTACATAGTTCTTACTTTACATAGACCCTCCAATGTCGATGAAATGAAAAGTTTTTCTTCGTTGTTGCAGTCAATCGGACAGAATAGCAGGAGTCTACCAGTAATATTTCCCGTTCATCCACGTACTGCAAAATCTCTTTTAAATTTGGACGATGTGCCCCAAAATATTCACCTCGTTGACCCCCAACCTTATTTGGAATTCAATTATTTAGTTAAGCACGCTAAAGCCGTTATTACTGACTCCGGAGGAATTACAGAAGAAACAACTGTAATGGGCGTTCCATGTATGACATTAAGGGATAGTACAGAACGTCCAGAGACTGTCACTATTGGGACCAATGAGTTATTGGGGGCTGACCCTGAGGCACTTGAACCTGCAATGGATAGCCTTTTTTCTGGCAACTGGAAACTAGGTAGTATTCCTGAAAAATGGGATGGAAAGTCAGGCGAGCGAATTGTTGAGCATCTTTTAAAGATATTTGACTCCAAAGGAAAGAGTCACTTTACTGGCTCATACTAAAACACCTAAAGCCGATCGAATTATTTGTTCGGATTTCGTTCAAATATTATTACCACAGGCCAGACTTTAGACTTGCACCTAAAGTAACAGATCCGATTGTTATATTGGCAATTCCTGCTCAAGCAATCCATTTTCATCTAACAAATTTCGTTTACTTTTAAATTAGTAAGCATTTAGAAAAATTATTAATATTACTTTCAAGATGTTAAAAAAATTACATGTATACCTGATTAAAAAAATTGATGATAAGTTTTATCCTGGTTTTGAAAAGAATTGGGATGATGAATTATATAGACGAAAAATTTTAGATAGCACTGAAGGAAGCAGAAATATTAATGTTTTGGATATTGGTGCTGGTGCCGGAATTATAGAAGCCATGAACTTTCGTAATGTTTTTGATCATGTCTCTGGTTTAGACCCTGACGAAAGAGTTATCGATAACAAATTTTTGCACAGCGGATTTATCGGTCTAGGCGATAACATGAATATGTTTCAAGATAATCAATTCGATATGGTATTTTGCGATAATGTTTTTGAGCATATTAGTCACCCTGAGGCTTTATTTAAAGAGGTTTCTCGAGTACTGAAGCCAGAAGGATTATTTTTAGCCAAAACTCCTAATAAATATCATTACATGCCTTTGATCGCGGCAAATACACCCACTTGGTTCCACAAATTCTACAACAAATTAAGGGGAAGAGAAGTAGAAGATACATTTCCGACAGAGTATTTATTAAATTCAAAAGAACAGATTCAAAAGATTGCCGAATTAACGAATTTTAAATTATGTAGTATTGATTACCATGATGGACGACAGGAGTATTTAAGAATATTTTTTCCGCTTTACATACTTGGTTTAATTTATGGGGGAATTGTTGAGCGATTTAATCTCAAAAGGCTAAAAATTTTACTAATTGTAAAATTAATTAATAAAAAGGTAGAAATTGAATGAACCAGATCATCCAAAATTTAAATTCTGGTCAGACTACACTCGAAAAAGTTCCTATTCCTGCTGTAAAACCAGGTAGCCTTTTAATTAGGTCGACCCGCTCATTGATTTCACTCGGTACAGAGAAAATGCTTGTTGAATTTGGGCAATCAAACTTGATTGCTAAAGCTAGACAACAACCAGATAAGGTGAAGTTAGTTTTGGACAAAGTCAAAACTGACGGTCTAAGACCAACCATCGAGTCAGTTCGTAACAAGCTTGATCAACCTCTTTCACTTGGTTATTGTAATGTAGGCGTAGTAATTGAAGTTGGATACGGCGTTACGGATATAAATGTTGGAGATCGTGTTGTTTCTAATGGTCCGCATGCAGAAATAGTTTGTGTTCCTCGTAACCTTGTTTGCCCTATACCGGATTCAGTCGATGACGAAGATGCTGCCTTCACTATTGTTTCCGCTATTGGTCTGCAGGGCATTAGGTTAATCAAACCGACTCTAGGTGAATCAGTTGTTGTAATTGGTCTGGGCTTAATTGGTATTCTCTCTTGCCAACTGTTGAAAGCTAATGGTTGTAAAGTTATTGGTTTTGATTATGACGCGGAAAAAGTTAATTTGGCAAATACTCTTGGAATAACATCTTACGCCTCCAACTCTAAAATAAACCCAGTTAGTGCTGTTATGGAGCAGACTGGCAATATTGGAGCAGATGCTGTTTTAATTACTGCATCGACCACTAGCAACGAGTTAATATCACAAGCCGCGAATATGTTACGGAAGCGAGGACGCATTGTTTTAGTGGGTGTTATTGGTCTAAATATTAGTCGTGCAGATTTTTACGAAAAGGAACTTAGTTTCCAAGTATCCTGCTCATATGGACCTGGTCGTTACGATGATTATTACGAACTAGAGGGGCACGATTACCCTCTTCCATTTGTACGTTGGACCGAGAATAGGAATTTCCAAGCTGTTTTGGACAGTATGGCTTCAGGTGCCCTTAGAATTAAAGAATTGATCACACTTCGCGTTCCTCTCAAACAAGTAACAAAAGTTTACGAAAATATTCAACTGCATAAAAAACAGTTAGGGATTGTTATTGATTACGGAGATACCCCAGATATCTCCAAAGTTGTTAAAATCTCCGAATCAAAAAAAACTGAAGGTCAGGGGAAGATAGCAGTGATTGGTGCGGGGAATTTTTCGCAGGGCATTATTTTACCATGTTTAAGGCGTTATGGTGCAAAGATTAAGATGATTGTGAGTTCTAAGGGAGTGAATGGAAATCATGCCGCCAAAAAATTTGGAATTGAACTCAGTTCTTGCCATTTCGAAGAGGTGCTTAAAGACGAAACTATTGATACTGTAATCATTACTACACCCCACAACCTACATGCATCAATGTGCACTCAAGCACTAGAGGCTAATAAGAATGTTTTTGTTGAGAAACCACTGGCTTTGTCAACTGAAGAGCTGGAACAGGTGATTGAATCGAGATGTAAGCACAACGATAAGCATGTTGTTGTAGGTTTTAATAGAAGATTTAGTCCATTGATTATTAAGGTAAAAGAGTTATTGCTCGAAACTTCGGGTCTCATGAATATAGTCTTTACTGTCAATGCAGGTTTCATCTCAAAAGATCATTGGACGCAAGATATTAAGGTGGGTGGTGGACGCATTTTGGGCGAAGCATGTCACTTTATCGATCTGGTTAGCTATGTAGCAAACTCAAGAATTTCTTATGTTTCCGCTAGTGCTCTTGGAAAGACTTTTGATAAATTGACAGATAATGTTGTTATTACCCTAAGATTTGAGAATGGGTCTCAAGCAGTTATAAACTACCTCTCTAACGGTTCTAAATCATACAGTAAAGAGCGTATGGAGGTATTCAGTGAAGGGGGAATTTTAGTATTGGATAACTTTAGACGCCTCGATGGCTATGGTTTCAAAGGATTTAAAAAAATGAAATGTTCATCTCAGGACAAGGGGCACAATGAACAATTCAAAAGGTTCCTTAAGTCTATAAAAAGTGGTGGTTCATCTATAATTTCTTTTGATGAAGTGGTAAATTCAACGAGATCTACACTTGCAGTCTTAGATTCCTTAGAAAAAGGTGGGGTTCCGATTCAAGTTTAATTAAGTCTAATGGGACAGGGCAAAAAATTTCGGTCTATTTTTGGAGTACTGTTCGCCATTTACGCTCCAGGAAAATCGAAAATCATTCACTTTTCATTGCTAAAAAGATTAAAGCCAATTTTAATTGATGCAGTCAATAATTCCCCTGTATCGTTGTTCCCTCAACTTATTTGGAATTCAATTATTGATTCAAGCACGCTCAAGCATTGCTGATTTTGGAGGAATTACTGAAGAAACAACTGTAATAGTAGTTTCGTCTATGATATTATAAAACCACAATTCGTATAGAGTCTGTTACTATTGGGACCAATAAGTTATTGGGAGATCGACCCTAAAGTACTTTAACCTGCCATGAATAAGCTTTTTTCTGTTAATTGGAAACTGGTGAGTGTTACTGAAAAATGGGAGAAAAAGACAGGCGAGCGAATTGTTAAGCATCTTGTAAAGATATTAGGCTCCTAAAAAAAGCGTCTCTTTATTGGCACACAGTAAAATACCTGAAACTGGTCCAATTATTTGGTCGTATTTGGTTCAAATGTTACCACTCAAAGCCTGACTTAAGGCAAGCACCAAAAACTACAGATCCAACGGGTAATTGGGTCGTGCCTGCTCGTCGGTTGGCATCAATAACCAATGCAAACAAATTTCGTTTTTTAAATATTGATGGAGATCTTTCTGAAATTGGTTGGGATGGTCCACAGAGAGAAAAACTTTGGAGATATAACCAACATTACTTTGATGATCTTAATTCAATCAACGCAGATGAACGCAAAGAATGGCACAAGCAACTTATCCAAGATTGGATAAACTGTAATCCTCCTGGATTTGGAACTGGTTGGGAACCTTATACGTTATCTTTACGTATCGCTAATCTAGTTAAATGGGCACTCAGGAAAAATAAACTTTCTAGCAATGCGAAGCAAAGTCTTTCTATACAACTGCGTTGGTTAAGTAAAAGATTAGAGATTCATCTTCTTGGTAATCATTTATTTTCTAATGCCAAAGCATTAGTTTTCGGTGGTTTGTTTTTTGAGGGAAAAGAAGCGGAAGGTTGGTTGAAGAAAGGTTTTAATATTCTTGATAGGCAGATTCCTGAACAAGTTTTAGATGATGGTGGTCATTTCGAACTTAGTACTATGTATCATGCATTAGCATTTGAGGATCTCTTAGACCTTATAAATGTTACCCAATGTTTCTTCGATCGTTTAAACAGTGAACAAAGGAAAAAAGTATCGAGTTGGTATGGTGTGGCGGAAAAGATGCATTTTTGGCTCCTTACTATGTGTCACCCAGACGGGGAAATAAGTTTTTTTAACGATTCAGCATTTGATATCGCACCAAGGCAATCAGAGTTGGATGCATATGCAAATAGAGTTCTACCTGCCAAGCTTAAGAACTGTAAATACAGCGAGGTTTATCATGCTGATAGCGGATATGTAAAAATCATTAAAAATAAATCTGTTGCCTTTTTAGATGTTGCAAAAGTTGGACCAGATTACCTGCCAGGTCATGCTCATGCAGATACGCTATCATTTGAATGGTCTATAGATAAACATCGGGTAATCGTTAATTCTGGGACCTCTTGTTATGCTGTCTCGCGAGAAAGACTTCGTCAGCGAGGCACAGCTGCACACAATACAGTTGTTGTTGATAGGCAAAATTCCTCTGAAGTGTGGGGAGGGTTCCGGGTCGCTCGCCGGGCTTATCCAATCGAATTGCAGTTCTTACAAAACGAACATAACAAAGCTACCGAAGTCCACTGTTCTCACGACGGTTATTTTCGCTTAACTGGAAAACCAAAACATTGTCGTAAATGGATGATGGATGAGGAGAGTTTTTTAATAGAAGATTATGTAAGTGAAACAACCAAAGAAGCGGAAGCAAGATTTCATTTTCATCCTGATGTTCAAGTTTTCATCAACGATAATACAAGTTCGGGAACTATCAAATTACTCGACGGGAGTAGTATAGAGTGGAAGATAATTGAAGGTGCAGTGAGACTTGAGCCAAGTACTTGGCATCCTAGATTTGGAGTTTCAATACCAAATATTTGTTTGGTTATTAAATTAATCAAAGGAGTAAGCAAAATTAACTTTCGATACTCAACTTTCTAGCTTCAAAACAACTTAGAATTTTGCACATTTTATTTTTAAGCGACAATTTTCCACCAGAAGTAAACGCACCTGCTAGCAGAACATTTGAGCACTGCCGTGAATGGGTAAGCGAAGGAAATCAGGTTACTGTTATTACTTGTAATCCAAATTTTCCGAAGGGAGAGATTTTTCCAGGTTATCGAAACCGCTTATTTCAAAAAGAAAAAATATCAGGGATCAATGTTATCCGTGTTTGGACATACATTGCCGAGAATAAAGGTTTTGCAATGCGCACATTGGACTATCTAAGTTTTATGATAAGTTCGTTCATAGCTTGTTTTCTTGTGCGAAAAGTAGATTTGATAATAGGAACCTCACCTCAGTTCTTTACTGCAGTTTCTGCATGGGGTTGCAGTACATTTAAGAGAGTACCCTTTATCTTTGAGTTGAGGGATCTTTGGCCTGAATCCATTAAAGCAGTAAGTGCTCTAAAGGACTCCAGTTTAATTCGGCTATTTGAAGAATTGGAGATGTTTCTTTACCGAAGAGCATCTCGTATTGTTTCTGTGACTCAATCTTTTAAGAAAAATCTTGTTAGAAGAGGAATCGATGGTAGCAAAATTGATGTTGTTACAAATGGTGTCGATTTGAAGCGATTTTCTCATCGATTCAAAAATGAAGATCTAGTTAATCAACTTGGCCTTAAAGACTGCTTTGTAGCAGGGTATATCGGTACTCATGGAATGGCTCATTCACTTGAGACTTTGCTATATGCTATGAGTAAATTAAGGTATCACCCAAGCGGAAAGAAAATTAGGCTTGTTTTACTCGGTGATGGAGCTCGAAAGCAGTTTCTCAAAGATGAAGCAAATCAACTCAATCTTACCAATGTTATTTTCATTGATACGGTTTCAAAAGAAAAGTGAACTTTTTAAAACGGTTATTCCATCTAAATTATTTGAATGTATGGGAATGGGTCTTCCGGTCTTACACGGGGTAGAGGGTGAGTCTGCTGATATTGTGGAGAAAACAAACTGCGGAGTTCTTTTTGAACCTGAGAATGTGGATCAACTCATTGAAAAGCTTTTGTATCTTCAATCTGATCCTGCTTTCCTCGAAAGCCTTGGGCAAAATGCTCTAGAATCAGCTAAAAAATATGATAGAACTAATCTTGCTAGAAAAATGT
>CBFIBI010000043.1:0-19641 GCA_965660725.1 Opitutales bacterium | reverse complement strand
CCGTTTATATAGATCACACAAAATAACTTTCAAAGAACAACCCCCGAAAATGAGGGAAAGAGTCCCAACAAATCGAAAAGTTTATCTGCCGTCAAGTAATTTCGTATTTTTAACAAAAAAAATATATCCTTTTAGTTAAATAGAAAAGTGTCAGGGTAATTCTCGACCAAATCTAAATAATTCATTTGTCGTTAAATTCTTAAACCAACCTATTTCTTGTTCAGAAGTTTGATATTTATACCATGTCGATTCTGGATATGAATAAAAAAATGGATAAACATATTTGCCAGTCCACATCCAACCATGCTTGGGAAAATAAAGCCAATTGTCATAGGATCCTTTTCCTTTCGGATATAACCAGCCCAATTCATAATGAAAAATCCAAATATTTTCACTTACCCAATAATATCCAAACCAATCCAAGTAAAACCATTGGGGAAAGCCGGCCAACTCATTTGCATGAAACCAAAGTGGATCATCTATATCTCCCCTAACGCACCGAATACCCAATCTTCGTAAAGTCGAATTTGGTAAATGACTATGCCTATATGCCAATCTTAATTCATTTCCGTTTAAATCAGGATTGGATCGGAAGTTACCACCTCTTGCAACTCGTGTCATTAATCTCTCCTGAATAGAATTTATAGGGAATAAAAATTCATATTCTGGTCCCAAGGTATCTTTTTTCTTCGATTCATTCATAGAATACCAAGAATCATAATACCAATCCCAGCACCACTCGCTTACATTTCCTACTAAATCGTAAAGTCCAAACTTGGACATTTGGTCTTTAGGTGAAACATTGTTTCCATTGAACCCAAACTTTGCCTCTTTAATATCTTGGTTCCCGTTAAAGTATCCTACTGGAGTAGCAGCATTATCAAATGGGTCTCCACTATGGAAATAGTTGGCTTTGCTGCCATCTAAAATATTTCCCCACGGATAATTTAACGAATAAGATCCTCCACGGGCGACAAACTCCCACTCTGCTTCTGTTGGTAACCTATATCCAGACCCATTCCAATTAACATTCGAATTATTAAGATCGAGCTCACCGGCTTTGTATACTTTGGAATGTTTGGTATCAGTGAAATAAATTGGCGATCTTCCTTCTAACTCAGATCTTGCGTTACACCATTTAACCGCATCATACCAACTAACCATATTCATCGGGAATACTAACCCTGAATTTTCGGTATACCAATAAGGACCATCCTTTCTTAATGAGGTGGATTCTGAAAACTCGTATCCGTTTGAAACTGCCCAACCAGCAACTTTTTCCCAATGCCAAACATGAACTTCTTTAACATCAACAAAAATCGGGGATATAGTGAGTGGGTGAGCAGGTTGTTCATCTGAAAGATTTTTATTATCTCCCATCCAAAAAGTTCCACCATCAACATATCGCATCTGTATACTGTCACCAAATGTGACAGTAATCAGAATCAAACAGTTCGCAATTCCGCTAAAAAAAAGTGATGAAAATCTGGCGGTGAACACACCACAGAAAAATATCCAAAGTTGCAAAAAGCAAGAAGACTTATTTTTTCCTTGAAAACTTGCTCTGAAATTTCTCGACTCGACCGGCAGTATCAACAAACCTTTTCTCACCGGTGTAAGCTGGATGCGAGTCCATGGTTATATCGCGGACATGAAGAAAATGATCTACCCCCTCAATGTTTTCAGTCTTGGAAGATTTTGCCGTTGATTGAGTGATAAATTTTTTACCAGTGGATACATCAGTGAAACAAACTGGATAGTTTGTGGGATGAATGTTTTTTTTCATGCTCAACCTTGCCTAGCTTTAAAGCGTGGATTAGTTTTATTAATCACATAAAGCCGTCCTTTTCTTCTAACAACCTTGCAGTCTGGGTGACGATTTTTTAATGTCTTTATTGATGATGCTACTTTCATTCACCCATTAAAATATCTTTCGCTTGTAATGTCAAGATATTCGCCCGACTTCAAAATTCGATCGGCAACAGAAATAAAGTACCTTGCAATTAAAGGACTAACTATGTTATGACATATAGAATGACTACTGAAGAAAATCAACAAGCTAAAAGCAGAAACCCTGAAAATTTTACTTTTCTTGATAAAGAGTCTCTTTCCAGATATACAACCGACACTGGTAAAATTCTTCCAAGGAAATATACTGGATTGACCCCAATGCAGCAAAGGAAAATTTCTAAACTCATTAAGAAATCTCGGCATATGCAACTTTCGCTTTAGATATTTATAATAATTGGAGTATCCTAGATACTTGCTCTACAAATGCATTTTGATAAGTGTGTCAAATCACTTCTAAATAATGACATTTGCGTATTACCAAGCGAAACAGTTTACGGTTTAGCAGGCTCAGCACTATCAACTGAAGCGATAAAGAAAATTTACAGACTTAAGGGTAGACCCAAAAATAATCCCTTAATAGTTCATGTACTTGACCATCAATCTGCTAAATCAATTTGCTACACGAACAATATAAGCAGTGCTCTAGCACTTGTTTTTTGGCCTGGTGCACTAACTTTTATTTTACCCAAAAAAGATTGTATTCCTGATATTGTTACTGCCGGTCTAAAATCTGTTGCAATTAGGTCTCCTTCTCACGCCTTATTTCGGTCGGTTCTCAAGAAAACAAATATTCCATTAGCTGCACCAAGTGCCAATCCATCAAATAAGCTGAGCCCGACCAATGCGAGCGATGTTATTAATGAATTCGGCGTAGACTGTCCTCTTGTTTTAGATGGCGGTTCTTGTAAGTATGGAATCGAATCAACGGTGCTCGATTTAACAAATCCAATACCTAAAATACTCAGATTAGGACCGATCACAAAATTGGATATAGAAAATGTAATTCAAACTGAGGTTAAGGATGTCAATATTTATGAATTACCAATAAATGATGGTTCAAAACCAATTAGTTCTCCCGGGCAAATGGCAAAGCACTATGCTCCTAAAACACCCATCCGCTTATTTTTACAAGTAGATGAGTTCCTAAAGTTTAATTTCGAGCAAAATTCTGATATTATAATACTTTCCCATCCATTATCTTTGTCAAAACAATGGCAAAAAGGTTTTTCAGTATTATATTTCTCAGAAGGTGGCCGCCCAGAAGATGTTGCTCGTAATCTCTTCAAAGTTCTTCGCGATGCTGACAACTTGAATAAAAAATACATCAACCTAATACTTTTCCCGCAAAATAAAAAAGAATATTCTGCAATTAATGATAGAATATTAAGAGCTTCTACAATTAGAATATAGTTATTTCAATAAATTGAAAAAATTTCTTCTTGTTATCAATAAGTAATAATGAAATAGATAATTATTCGCTACCCCCTAAATTCCCTTTAAATGAGATGAAAATTTACCAATATTTTATTACAACTCTATTTATAATCTCCATCTTGTGTAATTCATATGGACAGACTGATCTTGAACTGCGAGACCCAGAATATCTTATAGATCAATATAACCAACTAGTTGCAAAACATAATGCTCTCATTGAAAAAACTAGATTGATCCTTGTTGAAAAAAAGAAAAGTCCTACTATTGATATCGAGAATGAAGAACGGCTAAGGCAGCAGCTTAATGAAAACAAAGCGAAAGTATCTACGCTAGAAAATGAACTTTCCAAAATCAAACAGGAAGGATTGAGAACTAATACAAGCAACCAATACCTAGACGATACAAATGCAAGGCTCAGAAAACAACTGATGGAAGTAAAAGCTGACGAGCAAGAATTAATTCAAAGAAATAAGGAACTAACCGCCGAAAATCGTAGATTAGTTAGTTCTCAAAAATCTTTTAACGCACAGGAAAAAACAAATTATTCTAAGATTCGCAACTTGGAACTTGGAAAATCAACCATACAGCGGCGAGCCAATGATTTATTGACAGAGAACAAAACTCTTTCAGCAAATAACCAAAAATTAGAAGCTCTCGTGAATAGGCTCGAAAATGAATTATCGACTAGGAATCAAGAGATTGCATCCTTGCAAATTGACAAAGAATCCCGTGCTGCCCGTCTCGCTGACCTCGAAGCTCTTCTCAAAAGTAAAGAGGAACTTAATAAATCTCTAGAAAATAAGGAGATGAAATACGAAGAAGATTTAAATGATTTGAGGAATGAAATTGTCAGACTAACTGGAGTCGAAAGTTTGCTGAATGATAGAAACGAAATTCTGAAAAGCGAAAATGAACTTCTAAAAGTGAAGAATAGAGATACTGATATCAACGCTGAAGCCCTACGTGAAGAAATTATTGCATTGAGAGAACTATCTAACGAATTGAAATTTGAAGTAGCCAGAAAAAATGAACAGATGGAAAATATTAATTCTATTAATTCTGACCTTAGAAGAGACTTGGAAAATTCAGAGATGCGTAATCAAGATCTAAAATTTTCTGAATCAGCTATGAAAGGCGAATTATCATCTCTTAAAACCGAACTTACTTCACTTGGAATAGAAGAATCCAGGATATCTGAACAATTAAATGGCCTTCGTGATGCAAACGAAATGCTCTTGGGTAAGACGAAAAATCTAGAGGTCGAAAATGAAGGAATGAAAAACGCTATTGATTTAATGCGGGTTGAAATTCAGGACATGAATACGAACGAACAAGCTTTGGTAGGAAAAGTCAGAGAGATCGACGCCCAAAACAGAAAATTATTGGATCAGTCTAGCTTACTTAGTGAGGATGCTCAACTATTTAAAGATAAAGCAAGACAGCTCGAGATACAGCTTAGCCAAGCGACTGGCAACGAAAGAATTCTGAATGAAAGACTCCGTACTGCTGAAGATCGAAATATTCAAATGCAATCTGAAATTTCTAGACTAGAGAGAAAAGGTACTCAAGAATATCAAGTATTAGCTAGGGAAGCTCAAAATTTGCAATCCCAACTGAATAACATCGCTGGCAGAGAATTGGTTATGCAAAACAATCTAGAGAAATTAGAATCAGAAAATCTAAGCTTGAATATTGAATTGGCCAATGCTCAGGATCGCGAGCGTGATTACAACAGCCAAATATCTTTGCTTAATCAAAATAATAACAATCTAATTAGACAAATTGAATCGACTCAAAAAATGAGATTGAGACTTAGAAATGACATCATTGGTGTGATTGATGAAAATGATCAAGTAGAACCATCAAGATATCGTCCTTAAATTTGCCTTAACCTTCAAACTGCCCTATAGAACGGAACTTTTCATATCTTTCATTCATTATTTCGTTCTGAGTTTTATTTGAATACTTATTCAAAGTACGCTTTAACGATTCCTTTATCTTCTCTGCAGTTTGGTCCCAGTCTCGGTGAGCCCCTCCAACAGGTTCGCTAATAATTTCATCGACGATTCCTAAATCCAATAATTGAACTGCATCCAATTTTAATGCTTCAGCAGCATTTGAGGCAAAGGCTCGGTCTTTCCATAGAATTGCCGCACATCCTTCTGGTGAAATCACAGAATAATACGCGTTTTCCAAAATGAGCACTTCGTTGGCTACAGCAATACCAAGAGCTCCGCCGGACCCTCCTTCTCCTATTACAACTGCTATAACAGGGACTTTTAAAGCAGCCATCTCCTTTAGATTTACAGCAATTGCCTCAGCTACATGCCTCTCCTCAGCACCTATTCCAGGAAAAGCACCCGGGGTATCGACAATGGAGATGATTGGCAAAGAGAATTTATTAGCCATTTTCATTAGCCTTAAAGCTTTTCTGTACCCTTCGGGGTTAGGACAACCAAAATTCCTCTTTAAATTATCTTCTGTGTTTCTCCCTTTTTGCTGGGCAATTACCATGATTTTCTGTCCGTCCATTGAAGCAGGACCACCAACAATCGCCAGATCATCCATATATACTCGATCCCCATGCAACTCTTCAAAATCTTTAAAAATTCTCTGAATATAATCAATTGAATATGGACGGTTAGGATGCCTTGATAATTGAACTTTCTGCCAAGGGCTTAAATCTGAGTAGACTTCTCTTTTAGTTTTTTCGATCTTCTTCTCGATTCCCTTGATCTCTTGAGAAAAGTCTAGATCGGTATTTTTCGAAGATTGCTGAAGGTCCTCAAGTTGTTTCTCTAAATCGAGCAACGGTTTTTCAAATTCAAGGCTTTGTTTTTTCATTTAATTCCAAATAATATCAATTTATTTAATCTGCCAAATATAGTTAAATTCTGCCAATAAAGCTAGGCTAATTAAATTCAACTTTATAGTCTGTCTCTTAAGGTTAATTACTCGCTTGAAAGTTCTTCTTTCCAACCGAGTATTCTTGCTTTTGCCGATGCTTCTTCAGCCCCCACTTTATCTCCTTTTTTAACAAGTATTCTTGCCAAACTAACAGTCGAAGCTAAGTCGTTTTCATTCTCTGATAGTGCCCTTCTACAAAATTCTTCTGCTTGATCTAATTCGTCTAAACTCAAGCTTACCTCAGCGATCGCTCTTAAAGCAGGTAAGAAGTGAGGGTCAAAATTAATAGCACTGGATAAAAGTTCTTTGGCCTTCAATTCGTCACCTATGGAAAATGCTAAGATGCCGTCATCCACTAAACTATTTAAATTCATTTTAACCATACCACAATCGTTCATTTATGTTAACTCTCTAGCAAGAAGAAAATCTTTAACATGCTAAATCCTTGTCAGATATTATTATAACATTCATTATAGCCTGATTAATCAAAGAAAAAATATCCATTAATTATGCTTTCAACTAATCTGGAATTTAAAAAACTTCTCCTTCTTCATGGAAAAGACAGAAGAAAGCAATCTATGGAATTAGAGCTAGCTAATTCACCAAAATTAATTTCAATGCTTGATAGCAAAATTAATATTGAAAAAGAGACCATAGAATCTGCAAAGAGTGAACTATCTAAATTTGAAACGAAAAATAGTTTTTTAGAAAATGAATTTAACTCTATCAGCGATCAAATTTCCAATTTGAAAAACAAACAGTTACAAGTGAAGAAAAACGATGAGTATCAGGCACTCGAGAATGAAATTTCCAATCTATTTGCTAAGCAAGCACAACTTGAAGACGAACAAATAGAAATTCTTGTCAAGATTGATGATGCCCGAGAAACAGTAAAAATTGCCGAAGATAAAATTACTGCTAAGGTCATTCATTTAGAAAAAGATAAAACTCAACTCAAGCAAAGAGTAGAAGAACTCAAAACTGATATTGCGAAACTCATTTCAGAGATTAATGAAGCAGAAAATGATGTAGAGAACTCTCTCTTAATTGGCTACAAGCAAACAAAAAAGATCGTTTCACGTCCTCCATACATAGCTCCGTTAGATGAACAAAAATGCTCTGGCTGTAATCTAAGAGTCTCTAATGATGTTGTTTCTTCAGTTTTAGTTGAGCAAAAATTAACTCATTGTGATCAATGTGGCAGAATTGTTTACTGCCAACGATAACTAATATTTAATATGTGCTCTTCATTATTGTTTACATTAAATTTCCGGGAAGCGGTCATTCGCTGTTTATATCTTTATATAAGTAGAGGAAAGTCCGGACATCTCAGGGCAGGATTCCCTGTGAAAGCGGGGGGGGTTGGGTTCCTATCAAACTCACGGCTAGTGCAACAGAAAACATACCGCCTTTTTTCAAAGGCAAGGGTGAAAAGGTGGGGTAAGAGCCCACCGCCACAAAGGTAACTTAGTGGGCATTGTAAACCCAATTCGATGCAAGGCGAAATAGGAAACCGGGTTGCCCGCCCATTGGTTTCGGGTACGCCGCACCCTTGAATAAGGGATCAATATTAATTGATAGATAAATGAATGACTATCGACTCATGTCAAAAACAGAATCTGGCTTACAGCTTCCCGGAATCTTTTTTAATTTGACGAAGAATAAATAAAAATATATTTGTTATCTTTATGGCAAATACTAAGTCAGCAATAAAAAACATCAGAAAAAACCGTGCGAGATATACTCAAAATCGCATGATTCTTAGTAGGTTAAAAACCTTGGAAAAGAAGCTCATCACTTCAATTGAGTCTAAAGATATGGATATGGCTCAAAAGGCTTCTTCTAACTTTATATCTGCCCTTGAAAAAGCACAAAAGTCTTCTCTTGTTCACTCCAACAAGGTTTCTCGAAAGAAGTCCCGTTGTGCTGCATTGCTATCGTCTTTGTCTGAATAAAGAATACGATTCAACGCATTTAAATATGCTTTGAATCATTTTCGTCCTTTGTATCGTAACCAGACTCCTGCCTGTCATGGTTAACTTTGTTTTTCTTCAAATAAGCCTCATGTATATCTTTGGCGGACATACCCAAAACTTGAGCTAAAGAAACCAAGAAGTGAAATAAATCCACGATCTCAACCTTTGCGTTTTGTTTATCAAACTGTTGATATCTCGCCCACCATTTCCAAGGAACAGAATCCGTTAATTCAGCAAGTTCTTGTTGCATTGCCCGAACATAGTTTAAAATCCATTTAGAACGATCTTCATCGTTCATTTCGTTCATATTAACACCAATTCTGAGATTTAGTTCTTCTTGTAGCTCAAAAATATTTTCTAATTTGTCCATAATGGTGACTATAAGAAATAAATTTTATCAATTAGCAAGTGGTTTTAATCATTAAAAACAACGCTCATATTTTTTGATCAAAATAAAATCTATAAAGTTCTAAAGTTGAAACCCTTTTCTTTTCCTGATCAAATAGAGTGTTACTCTTAATCAAACCTTTTCGAGAATAAAATTTATCTAAATTTATGAAATCAAAACTTCGCTCAAGATGGTATCGTGCTAATGAAAAGCCACTGGAATCTTCCTCAGATCAAAAAAAAGAATCTTCCCCATTTGGAGAATTACAAAACCCGAAGGATGGATTAGTCGACGACCTTTCTAAAGTCTGCCATCAAAAGGGTTCACAGAAAAGTGAAAAAAGTGCACTCCATAGTGGAAAAGGAAAATCATCTCATGGTAAAAGAAAAAGACAAATTTCAAAGTCGAATCCAAAACAAAATCCCAATAGGCACAAGGCAAATAGGAATAATTCTACAAAAAAAAATAAAGGGAAAGATGGTAAAACTCAATCAAATCATCCAGATAATATTTCTAGTAAAAGTCCAAAAGGAAAAAATAGAAACAATAAAAAAAGCAAAAATTCTAAGGATAACAAAGATTCTTCAAAAAAAGATCCTACTTCCAAGAAGTCCGGTTTGGGCGGCTTTATATCAAAGATTTTTGGTCGATATTTATAGAATACAGATACTAATTAAATTTAAAGCGTGGAAGTACTTAGAATAATCGGTGGACGGACCCTCAATGGTACAGTCAATGTTAGTGGTTCTAAAAACGCCGCATTACCTCAATTTGCTGCAACATTATTAAGTTCCAAAAAAAGTATTATCTCTAATGTACCGGATCTAAGCGACATTCGCTTCATGGGAGAAATTATCTCTGAACTGGGTGCAGATGTTAATAGATTAGATTCAAATACATGGGAGATAAACCCTGCAAATATAAATCATCAAGCACCCTACGAACTAGTTCGTAAAATGCGGGCCTCAGTTTGCCTGCTTGGTCCACTTGTTGGGCGATTGAAAAAAGCAGAAATACCAATGCCTGGTGGATGTGTAATTGGTCAGAGGCCAATTGATCTACATATGCGAGCTCTTGAATCATTAGGTGCATCTGTCAAACTAGAAAATGGAATCGTAAAAGTTGACGCCAAAAAACTGAAGGGAAACCATATTTTCCTAGGAGGTAGACATGGAAGCACAGTTACAGGTACATCAAACGCGATTATGGCAGCCGTACTTGCTCCTGGCGTAACAAAAATTGAAAGCTCTGCATGTGAACCAGAAATTGTAGACCTTTGCAATATGTTGGTCAGTATGAATGCTAAAATTTCTGGGATTGGTTCCCATATTCTAGAGATCCATGGAGTTGAAAAACTTAATGGATGCCGCCATAGCGTAATTCCAGATAGAATAGAAGCAGCTACCTATGCTATTGCAAGTATGATTACACAAGGTGAAATTCTGCTAAATAATCTCTTGCCTGAGCACTTGGGAAGTTTCATTAATATGATTCAAAATTGTGGAGTAAGTATTAGCTACCCTCAGGAGAGACAGATGAAAGTTAACGCTAAGATTGAGAAGCTCAACCCGTTCGAAATAATTACCCTGCCCTATCCTGGTTTCCCAACCGACCTACAGGCACAATCTTGTGCACTTGCCTGTAAATCTGAAGGTATTAGCATCCTCACAGAAAGAGTTTACCCGAGTCGATTTATGCATGTTCCTGAATTAATGCGTATGGGAGCAAACATAGCGATGGAAGGGCCAAGCTGCATTGTGAAAGGAAAAAGTAAACTCACTGGCGCACCTGTCATGGCTTCTGATTTAAGGGCTAGTGCAGCCTTAATACTAGCAGGACTTTCAGCTGAAGGTGAAACATGGGTGCAAAGATTATACCATTTGGACAGAGGCTATGAGTCTTTTGAAAAAAAACTTACAAAACTTGGGGCCCTAGTTGAAAGAGTCCCTGAATCGAAGCTTCCCAAATCATTTTTAGCTTGTTAAAAAATATTATGGAAAAAACTCAATCTTTATCTGGAGAAATAGACGCTGCATTGCGCCCACCTTCTTTTTCTGATTTTACTGGACAAAATAAAACTCTAGAAAGGTTGAAAGTCATGGTTGGTGCTGCCATAAAAAGAGAAGAACCTTTAAAACATATTCTTCTTTGCGGACCTCCAGGTTTAGGAAAAACTACTCTGGCCCATATTATTGGTAGAGAGTTGGGAAAAGACGTAAGAATTACCTCTGGTCCAGTAATTGACAAACCCGGAGATTTAGCTGGTTTGCTGACGAATTTACAGGAAGGGGATATCTTATTTATAGATGAAATTCATAGAATTCCCAAAACTGTTGAAGAATATCTTTACTCAGCTATGGAAGATTATCGAATTGATATAATGATTGATCAGGGACCAAATGCAAGAAGCGTTAGATTAGATATCCCGCGGTTTACTCTCGTTGGAGCAACCACTCGAGTAGGCTTACTTACATCACCCATGAGAAGTCGGTTTACTCTTCAATCTCGCTTAGACTATTATAATCGCAAGGATCTTTCTAAAATAGTTATTAGAAGCTGCGACTTACTAGATGCACCTATATCCAAGGAAGGTGCAGATGAGATTGCTGGACGAGCTAGAGGCACCCCTAGAATCGCGAATAATTTGATTCATTTTGCGAGAGATTTTGCACAACAAAGAGCAGATGGTAAGATCTCAAGAGATATTGCAAGTGAAGCTCTTGAATTACTAGAAATTGATGAAAGAGGACTTGATGAAATGGATAAAAGAATTCTTCGCATGATCGGCGAAAATTACAAAGGAGGTCCGGTTGGACTTGGAACCGTTGCAATTGCAATTGGAGAAGAAGAGCACACAGTAGAAGAAGTTCACGAACCCTTCCTCATTCAAGAAGGATACTTAAAACGAACCCCTCAAGGCAGAATGCTAACTGCTAAAGGGTGGGAAATAACTGGATTATCAAATAATGAAAGCAGAGAATTAGGCCAAACGAGATTTATTTAAAAGTCTACTTTTCAGTAAAGAAAAAATATGAACAAATGAAGACGAGAAATCTTCTGCCGAAAGAAATATCAAATTTTCAATATCTTGTATAGGATGCTCTTTAATGCGAATTATTTCGTCTTCATTAAAACTAATTTCTTCTCTACAAACGAAAAAATAAACACGAACAAATTCGTTCCCAGTTTCATTACAAGGACTTAATCTCAATATTTCTGTTAAATTTTTCTCTATTATTTCAATACCGATTTCTTCCTTGCATTCTCGCACAGCTGCTGTGAGGTAATCTTCACCAGCATCAACATGCCCGGAGCAGGAACTTGTCCAAAGAAATGGATCCAGATCCTTGGTTGGCGATCTTTGTTGAATAACTAACTCGCCTGATGGCTTTGATATTAAGATATGCACAGCTCGGTGTAATAGATTTTTTCGATGAACCTCACTTCTCACCTCCTGTTTTATTACTCGATCTGTATTGTCTACGACATCAAAAATCTCATTCATAAATATATTACCTCAATATTTTTCAGTTTGTGATTGGCTATTATAAACATAAGCCCTTAATGAAATTATCTGTGGATGTACATTTTAAGATTTTAGGTTCAAGTAGCTCAGGCAATGCGGCACTTTTGCAAATTCCTGATTTTAAAATACTAATTGACGCAGGCATGTCTGGCAAGAAACTGGAGCTTTTACTGCAAAAGGAAAGTGTTTCAGCAGAACAACTAGACGCAGTTTTTCTAACTCATGAACACAAAGATCATTCTGCAGGAGTAAGAGGATTGTCAAAATTTTCTAGACTTCCTTTTTTTGCCAATCAAGATACAATACAAGCGATACAGCCAAAGCTTCAAAAAAGGCCTAATTGGAAAGTTTTTGAAACCGATGTTCCATTTAACTTCGGTCCTTTTAAGATCCACCCATTTAGCGTGCCCCACGATGCATATGATCCTGTTGGCTTTTTCTTTGAATGGGGAAGTGGAGACCTTTTTGATCCTTTGAGTAGTTTAGCATGGGTAACCGATCTTGGTTTTGTACCAACCCTTGTAAAAGAGAGAATCAGAAAAGCAAAAATTTTGGTTATTGAAGCAAATCATTGTTCGAAGTTACTTGAAAACGACACCAAAAGACCCTGGAGCTTGAAGCAAAGAATTAGAAGTAGACATGGCCACCTTTCAAATGACAATACATTTTCCATTCTTCAATCCATAAAAGGTTCCTGTTGGGAGAAGGTCTTCCTGATTCATCTCAGTAAGGATTGCAATAATATTGAAACTGTTCAAAAAATATTTTCGAAACTCAAGGGGCATTCATCAAAATTTTCAACCTTTGTGGTAGATCCATGTTCTGCCGACACCATTCCATTATGAAAAAACTTGCTAGACAAACTAAACTAATTGCGACAATTGGCCCAGCAACAGAAAGTGAAGAAAAATTAGAATTGCTGATTAATAAAGGGGTGGATGTTTGCAGGCTAAACATGGCACATGCAGACCATAACTGGGTACGAAAAATCTCCTCAAGAATTAGGTTGATCGGCGAAAAGTTAAACAGGGAACCCGCGATAATGATGGATGTCAAAGGACCTGAGATCAGAACTGGTTATCTAAAAAATCCAATTAAGATAAATAAAGACGATATCTTGGACCTTGTTTTTGAAGCTCAACCAGTGCCTCCCAAGTCTAAAGGGATTTGGAAAATTGAAGTAAATTACGATAAACTTTCAGAGCATATTAAATCTGGAGACACAATTTTGTTAGACAACGGTTTAATAAGTTTGAAGGTCTTAGAATCATCAACATCAAATATCAGATGTAAAGTTCTTCAAGATTCGATTCTCAAAAGCAGAAGGCATGTAAATCTTCCTGGGATTGAAACCGGACTACCCTCTCTGACTCAAAAAGATCGAAATGACTCGATTGTCGGAATAGAATGTAATCACGATTTTTTTGCTCTTTCTTTTACTCGAGACGCGGACGCCATAGATTTGTTTAGACATTTTCTACAGGAAAATGGTTCCAAAGCTCAAATTATCGCAAAAATCGAAGATCAAAAAGGAGTGTCTAATATTGCTGAAATCATTTCAGCATCTGATGCGATTATGATAGCCCGAGGAGACTTAGGAATAGAATGTGCCTTTGAAGATCTCCCGATAATTCAAAGAAAAACGGTTGGAGCCTGTCTTGCCAAAGGAAAACCCGTCATCGTTGCCACCCATTTACTCGAGTCTATGATCGAATCACCTGTCCCAACTCGAGCTGAAATTAGCGATGTGGCTAATGCAGTGAATGAAGGTGCAGATTGCTTAATGCTAAGTGGAGAGACCACCACTGGAAAACAACCACTAGAGTGTGTAAGCTTGTTAAACCGCATTGCTTCTCGGACTGAGGCAGAGATAACTCCTAATTTAACTGAAGAATTAAAGTTATTTCGCCCAAAAGCAAAAATGCTCAAATCTGCTGCAATGCTCGCGATGAAAATTAAAGACTCAGCCGTTTTGGTTTTTACCCGAAGCGGAGACTTGGCAGCAAAGCTCGGAGCACTTAGACCAAATGGTGCCCCTCTTTTTGCATTTACAGATGTCGAAGGTCTCCACCGAAGATTAAGATTAATCTGGGGAATCGAACCTTTTTTTATGAACTTTCGTAATGACCCTGAACTGACAATTCAAAATGCGATTGAGAAATTAAAAAAGGAAGGCTGGGTTGTACCTGGAGATCAGTTGGTAACCGTGACTAATGTTTTTGCCGGTGGAAAAGTTGTTGAAAGTATTCAAATAAGAGAAGTAGAATGAAGCTATCGCCTTCTAGAGATCATAAAAATAGAAAGTGTGAAAATAATTACGAATGGAATGCTTGTTGCAATCCAAGAGGATAGAATTCCTTTTTCTCCCAATGCATCACTTATAGATCGTAAGACATAAAATGAGATAATCCAAAAGAAAGATACTCCGATCAAAACACCAATGGAGTTCTGCTGCCTTTTGAGGGTTATAGCAAGTGCACAGATTGAAGCTAATAAGCAGGCTGGAATATTCCAAATTAATTGTGCTTTTCTAAGTTTGTAAGGAAAGAGTTTTGGTGATTCAGGATTAGGAAAAGATTTTATCAACTGAAACAATGAAGCTAAAGTCATATCATGAGGTTTCATCTTAAGAAGGGCAAATGGTTCGGGGTCATCAATAATTTCGGTTAAAAATAGTTTGTTAAAAGTTTTTTTATACTGAGGTGTTAGAACATTGGAGCTTGTTCTCTTAAATAAAGATGGATGATCTAAATTCCATACAACCTCATGATTATCACTAATTTGAGGTACCCCTTTATCAGAATGGAAGCCAAGCAATCTCCCATTTTCAAGGACCCAACCTTCATCAGTTCTGAAACCAGATTGTGCATTTATTCGTAAAATATCTTTACCATTTTTATCATAGCAGTAGAGGTGAATTTTCTCGGCAGTACTTGTTTTCAAATCATAACTTTGAAAAAACCAAGTTCTATTTTTTTCTCTAATACTCATTCGAAAAGAATGAAACTTGGTTTGTTCAAAACCTTCCTCCTCCTTTAAAATTTCATTGATTAAAGTTTGAATTTTTTCAGAGTTCTGGAAAAAGAAAGAAAATAAGCTCCAAAAAAAAGCTACAATAATGACGGGGCGTAGAATGTTAAATGTAGAGAACCCAGTTGCATCTAATGCCAAAAGCTCTCTATTTTTCGATAAAAATGAAAAAGTAAATAATGTAGCTAAAAAACAACCTATTGGAAGCAACCAATTTAGGTAATCAAATGAAAAACTTACGAATTCTAAAAAAAGAGCCTTTGATATTTGACTTCCCTCGCTTAACAATTGCAAAAAAAGCAATGAATAAAGAACGAGCATTGAAAGGGAGAACCATTTTAGCCATTCACCTAACAAGTATTTCTCAATGAGTTTCAATTTTTTTAATTAATGAATGTTCAAAATGCCTCTAAGACAGCTTATCGTCAAAAGTAAACAAGTGAGATATTCTAATTGTCTTGTTACCAAGCGATACTCTATTCTGATTTAAATGAATATTGGCAGGTTTATTAGCCGAATAATTTATTACAACCAAAAGCAATACTTCACATGAATTGGCAAGATAAGATAGATCATTTTTTTGGAGAATCTATTGTATCTCCATTGGCAACACTTCTGTTTTGGCCGATCCCTGGGATTCAAATGCCACTAATTGTGGCTTGGTTGCTTGGTGGAGCAATATTCTTTACTCTCAAAATGGGTTTCGTAAATATCAGGTTTTTTAAACATGCCATTGAATTAATTTGCGGAAAATATGATTCCAAAGAGAGCAAAGGTGAAGTCACTCACTTTCAAGCTCTTACAACAGCATTATCTGCTACTGTTGGGCTTGGTAACATTGCAGGAGTAGCTATTGCAATCGGAACAGGAGGTCCCGGAGCAACCTTTTGGATGATCCTTGTTGGATTTCTTGGTATGTCTTCCAAGTTTACCGAATGCCTACTTGGACAAAAATACCGTAAAACAAGAAAAGATGGAAAAATTATGGGTGGAGCCATGCATTACTTGTCAGATGGGCTGAAGGACTTGAAACTTAAACACCTAGGTGGATTTCTTGCAGGTTCATTTTGTATATTATGTATTGGTGCATCTTTTGGCGGTGGTAATGCATTTCAAGTCGTACAATCGCTTGATTTAATTAAGACGGTTATCCCGTCACTGAATTCAAATCCATGGATTTATGGAATCCTCATGACCCTACTCGTTGGACTTGTCATCATTGGTGGAATTCAAAGTATTGCAAAGGTTGCATCAAAGATTGTTCCTACTATGTGCGCAGTTTACCTCCTTGCATGTTTAACAATTCTCATCATGCACTTCACTCAGATTCCTTCGGCCTTTTATCTGATTTTCGAAAGTGCCTTTTCCTTTGATGCTGGTCTAGGTGGATTTCTTGGAATTTTAATAATAGGTGTCAAAAGAGCTGTGTTTTCAAATGAAGCCGGAATTGGATCAGCCGCTATTGCTCACTCAGCTGCCAAAGTTAACCACCCAGCAGAAGAGGGAATAGTCGCACTTCTTGAACCATTCATTGACACCATTGTAGTATGTACAATGACTGCCCTTGTAATTATCATAACCGGTGCATATTTAGATCCTGAAAATAGTGAATATATTGCAAACGACCAAGGAGGTGCACTAACTGCCTCAGCAATGGCAAGTGTCATTCCATGGTTTCCTTACATACTTTCTTTAGCTGTCTTCCTTTTCGCATTTTCGACTATGATTTCATGGTCATACTATGGCGAAAGGTGTTGGGTTTGGTTATTTGGTGACAAATCATCAATAAGCTATAAAATTTTGTTTCTATGCTTTACATTTTTAGGTTCGATCATCACTGCAAAAAACATCCTCACCTTCAGTGATCTAATGATTCTTGGAATGGCATTTCCAAACATACTCGGCATGCTATTATTAAGCGGGAAAGTCAAAAGGGATTTAAATGAATACAAGAAATTACATGAAATTGATAAAAAAATTTGACAAGTAGCTTTTAATGCTATCATTGTACTGTATCCTATCACAATTTTTCTTTTTTTATCCCTATTACTATGGACGAAGATTCAGTACATATCTCTGATTCAGACGAAGCCAAAGCTTCAATTTCACGCCTTCTCAAATCTATTGAAAGTTGGGCAACCAAAGAAAGTCAAAAAGGTGAGTTGGAATTAACCGCATTCAGCGCTGCGCTTGCTTCAGGAATTATTTCTTTTCATGATTTTACATCTAAAGATTGCAGGAACAGCCAAAACTTAATTGGTGCAGTTGCTAGAGCAAAACAGCATATCGAAAAAGAACATAAAAAATTTGATTCTGAAATCGACAAAATGCATGTCAAATTTGCTCAAGAAATGGAAGAACTTGACCTTAAAATTATCAGGGATCGTAAGGAATTTAAAAATTACCTAATCTCCGTAATTTACGCTGAAGAATACAACAAACTCAGAGTTGCACTTACAAATATTTTTGAGACTTTGGATGCAAAATCCAAGTACGAGTCTACATAATTTGTGTTTTTAATCCAACATTTTTAAGCCAGCATATATCCATAAAGGTGTTGTTACAATACAACCAATCATGGTTGCAAATATAGCTTGTAATGCCACCTTTGTATTTTGTTGGTAGTGCTTTACAATTACTATAGCGAAAATACCAGCTGGCATAGATGATTGAATAATAAATATTTTTCGCAACCATTCCATTTCGGAATCCAAGGGTAAATAATATGCGGTTAGAACCAATATTGCAGGCACAATGATCAGCCTAACTGTGACAGCTGAAATCTCTACCTTGATTTTATCTGATAATTGAAATTCTCTTAGCAGGTCAAAAAAATTCCCCCCAATTAAAAGAAGTCCCACCGGAATCGCACAAGCAGCAAGCATAGAAATTATCTCCCAAAAGAAAACTGGTAGAACGGTTTGTCCTCCCATTTCTCTCACTATAATTGCCAAAATAATCGAAATTATTGGAGGGTTTACCAACCTGGATAATCTAAACTTATTAGTTGCTAAAAAAAAGACTCCAACGCTCCAAATAGCAGTTTCAACACCTAGGTTAAAAAGAATAATGTTTGGTATTAAATGTTCTCCAAATATTGCTTCCGCGACTGGAAATGCAAAAAAACCATAATTGAAAATTCCTGAACAAAAAGTGAAGGAAGGAATCGATTTGGGATTCAATTGAAATAATTTTGCAATACAAAACGCACAAAAAAACCCGATGCAAATAGAAAAAAAACCTGCACTTACAACAGAAAGTAAATGTAAAGGAAGAAGTATCTCTTTATTACCAACAAGATGGTAAAAGAAAAAACATGGATACAAGATTCGAATCGTAACAATACTTATCGATGCATCTGCCTCACTTCGTAACCATCCCGCTTTCCTGCTTACTCCTCCTATAAAGAGAATGAGCATGGGCGGAGCAATTGCTGTCATAATACCAAAAAGATTTCCCATCAAATTCAGGATAATGAGATGACACAACTTATACAATAAAGTTATCCTAGCAAAAATCTATAAACAGACATTAACTAACTTAAAATATTACTCTTATATGGCGCTCCCACGAGGAATCGAACCTCGATCTACGGTTTAGGAAACCATTGTTTTTAGCTTATTATTAAGGGTTTATGATTATTGTTGTCAGTTTGTTGTCAGTTTTCATTGCTAAATCGTGTCATTTCTCTTATCTTCGTAAATATGCAAAAGAATAGAAATAAAAGATCGAAAGTTGTATCTATAGAGGGTGTTTGTGTGATTCGCCACAAGAAACAATTTGGTAAATGGGAATTAGATGCTGGTCTTAAATTAGGGGGGGCGAAAAAGTATCGAAAAAGATTCGATTCATTGGAAGAAGCAAAAGTTCATGCTGAACAAATTAAGGCAAAATTAAAGAACCAGGGCGTTGGTGGTTTTAAACTTACAAGAGAACAATTGGTTGATGCTGAAAAAGCCCTCGCCCTTTTGATCGATACAAAGTTCTCATCACTTGCTGATGCAATTCAGTTCGTCCAGCGTTTTGCTAGTGATAAACAATCTGACATTACTGTTAAAGAGCTAGTTGATCAATTCATGCAAAGGAAAGAAGAAGAGGCAGCTCAAAACTTGAGAGGAACATCAAAGGCAACATTGGCTGAATATAAATACCGCCATGGTTTATTATCAGATTCCTTCGGAGATATTTTAGTAAGAGAATTTACGGAAGATACATTTAAGCCACTTTTCGCATCAAAGGGATTTTCTCCACAGCTACTCAGTAAGACCAAAACCTTATTCAATTATGCTGTAAAGGAAGGACTAATTCCAGAAAACCCAATTAAAATAGATCCACCAAAGAAGAAAGCATCTCAACCTAAAATATTTAATGATGAAGAATGGAGAAGATTAGTATTACATGCACACCATAGGGAAAGTCATCGTTTCTCAAAGGGAGAACCTATCGAACTACTAGCATATGTAACTCTTGGTTTATGGTGTGGATTAAGACCAACAGCGGAAATACAAAGATTACAATGGGAAGATATT
>CBFIBI010000042.1:0-19679 GCA_965660725.1 Opitutales bacterium | reverse complement strand
GAGCCAATGTTGCTTCATAATTATTGAATCGAGTTATTGATCTTTTCCTTTGGGTATCGTTTTTTGAATTTTCAATACTACTCCAAGCATTGTTAATTTTCCTGATAGCTTCTTCCAAGGCTACGACTTGTTTTGCTAAGCTTTTAAAGTACGATTCTCTGCTGTCTATTTTTTTATCCAGAACAACACGATCAAACCGTTCATCTCGAGAAATGAGCCTTTTGCAAATATCCAATTGGAAGTCAGCAGTCAGGCTGACAGAATAAATGATTTTAAGTGCAGAACTTTCAGCAGTTTCAATTCTTTTGGAAATATCAACTTCTTCTTCTCTAGAAAGGAGTGGGACTTGTCCCATCTGTTTAAGATACATTCGCACTGGGTCATCAAGCATGTCACTTTGATTAGACCTAGCAGTTTCTTCCTCACTTTCTTCCTTTTTCTTTTTAAATTTATCTACCTCGTTAGAATCGAGCAGTTTGATCTCTAAATTATTGAATATGGAGATCACATTTTGCAGTTCCTCGGGCTGATTCGCAATTTCAGGAAGCGATTGATCAATGTTCTTAAATGTAAGGAACCCCTGCTCTCTGGACAGATGAATCAATTCGCGAACTTTTTCTGTAACCTCATCTGTTAGAGCATGGGGTTCGATATTTTTATCGATTTTCTTAGCAATTTCTTTGGCAGAGATTTTCTTTTTACTCGTTTCCTTACCTTTATCTCTGGAAGCACTTCTAGAGACGGATTTTGTTTTAGTAGTGCTTGATTTAGGTTGTGACTTTGCTGGCGTTTTTACCCTAGCTTTTTGAGGCTTGGAAATCTTGGGGGAGGTAACAGTTTCTTTTGAACCCACACTTCTTTTCTTTACGGGAGTTTTCGCATTACTAGTTTTTGTTGCTCTCTTAGGAGAGGCATCGGTTTTTTTTGCGGTCGTAGTACTTTTTGATCTAGGCATTTGAATAAGTGGAGTTTTGGTCAGAGAAAATTAACTTGGGTGGGTTTTGTCGGTGTTGGCGTAATTTTTGTAATTTTAAATGCAGACCATTTGATTGATCTTTATTTTGTTGTTTATCGCGAAGGCTAAGTAGGATTTTTCTTTCCTGTTGCTTAATGAATCTGATAAAAATTGCGAGAAGGCATTCGTTAGTATGTTGGAGAAAAGAATTTTCGTCAAAGGATGATACCTCCTGGTAATAGTTCTGATGATATGCTGTTCTTTCCATATCGTCTTCCAAAAAATCCACAATCCGATTTTCTGGAACAGGACCATCGGCTTTTGTCTCTGCCATGATTTTAGCCAATATTCTCCCCGCTGGAATTTCGAGGTTAAGCCAAGTAAGATCAAATATTTGGGCAAGCGGGCTTGCAACTCTTTTATCATGCAAAATGCAAAACAATAAATCATCTTCTGCAGTTGTCAAATGTGTAGAGGAATTATTATCAGTTATTTTGTGCTTCGAATTTGAAATTTTTTTATAGTTGGGCTTTTTACTTCGATTGAAATGCGTAAATTCTTCGGTTATAGTTTTTTGAGAGATTTTAAGTATTCTACTCAGTTCATTCAGATAGGTTTCCCGCATGATCAATGAGTCAATTTCAACGATATATTTAAAGATCAATTCACAAATTGAACGTATTTCAGCCGCTTGCGGGCTCTTATTTCCTTTGAGTTTAAATTGTATGGCATATTCAATTGAGCTAACACCATTATCAATTATTTTTTGAAGCTCTAATGGACCTTGTTCCAAAAGAATTTGATCGGGGTCTTTTCCATTGGGTAAGCAAGAAAATCGGGCATCCAATCCAGTTTTTAAAAAAGTCGAAATGTAGGAAAATGCAGCTTTTTGACCAGCTTCATCTCCATCAAGCAAGCAAACCACACCTTTAGGGTTTGATTTTCTTAAAAGCATGGCCTGCGATTCTCCAAAAGAGGTGCCCTGTGGTGCGATAGTAGTTTTGAAACCATTTATATAACATCGGATGGCATCTAGTTGACCTTCAACTAAAACGAACTCTTGGTTTTCGTTAATTTCTTTATTTGCCTGATGTAAGTTAAAAAGTAACTCTCCTTTTGAAAATATAGGTGTCTCAGGAGAATTTATATATTTGGGAGGTTTTTTGTCTCCCCATGATGGAGTGACTGAAAGAACTCTTGCCGTAAAACCGCAAACTCTTCCTATTTTTTCATGAATAGGAATAATTAATCTTCCACAAAAACGGCTAGCGAACTTGCCTGATTGTTTTTTTTCGTTGAAAAGTCCTGATTTCTCAAGAATTTGTTTGTTGATATTTTGATTCTCCAGATACTGACCAAGAGCGAACCGGTCTATCGGAGAGTAACCGATTGCAAATTCTTTTGCAGTATCTAACGAAAAGTTTCGTTCATTAAGCCAGTAATCTTTGGCTACTTTGCTTTCTTTATTTTCCTCATTGAATCTTTTTACAAACCATTCAGTGGCTAATTGATGAACATTATACAAGTCAGATTTTATTGATTTATGGATACTTTTTTTTATCCCTCCTGTTTTATCTGAATAGCGAATAGTAATGCCAAAACGGTTTGCTAAGAATTCTATGGCCTCGGGGAAAGTCAGATTTTCGATTTTTTGAACAAATGAAAATGCATCGCCTTTCTCTCCGGAACTGAAGCAATGAAAGAAACCTTTTATTGAATCGACATAAAAAGAGGGGGTTTTTTCTTGATTAAACGGGCTGAGCCCACGCCATTTAGCACCAACTTTTTTTAACTGAACGTATGGGCTTATCAAGTCATAAAGATCAATTCTGTCTTTAAGTTCATCAACAAAGTCCTCTGCAAACATTGGCATAATAAAGCGTTCGATTCAGAGATTTTTGATTTTAATTAATTCCATCTCAGCTTGGATGTATAAGGGACTATCTTCTGGGACTGTTCTTAATAACTTTTGATATAGAATCCCTGCAGTTACTGGCATTCTCTCGATTAAATGATATCTTCTGGCTAATTGCCAAAGGATCTCTCCTGAGGTTGGAAAGCGTTCATGTGTTTTTTCGAGTTCATTTAAGTACCTTCGTGGGGATAGGCTATCACGTGCAATATTTAGGTAATCCATTCTTGTTGTTAAATCGTTTGGATTGTGTCTGATTGCCTCCAAAATTGTCATTTCAGCCTCTCTTATTTCGCCGAGTTGAAAGTGGGCTTGGGATGATAATCTCCAAGCTTCTGAGCTTTTACCGTTTTGATTAATTGCCTGGCGTGCATAAAGGAGGGCAGTGGAATAATCTTTTGCAAGATACGCAGACCAACCCTGTTCGATTGGCGTTGGTAAAATCCTTTCATCTTGAGGTGAAGAAAATACATCAGCTAAACTAGAAATTGAATTACTTTTTTTGTCATCATTTAATTCCATCGTGGGCTGTTCATTTTCATCAGTTATTAAACTTGGTTGAACGAGTGGACTTAATTTTGGACCCATTGAAACGACAGGTTCTTGATTGATTTTAACTTCTTTCATTAAAGCCTGAATTAATTGGCTAATATCTAAATTGTGGGTGATGATTCCTCTTTCATTAAAATCCTGCATTCTTCTATTAACTAAAAATTGAGCCCATTCTTTACTTTTAGGATGTTCCGATAATCTGTTTGGGTATTTTTTTTCGATTGCGAATAGAATGGATTCGGCGGAGTTTTCATCATTGCTAGCAAATTTTACAGTAAGTAGACCAATTAGAGGTTCGTAGGAAGATGTCTGTTCTTTTTGTACGGCTTCTTTAAACCAGTTTTCTGCTTGAATATAAATTTTCTTTTGAAGGTACAAATTTCCAACCAATAAGGCATCCTCAGCAGATGTTTTTTCTTTTACTTTTTCAAAAGCGTTTAGGGATTCTCTTTCCATGCCTGTTTGACTCAGGACTCTTGCTAGAGATAACCTGGCTTGTTTATCTTCCGGGTTATTCTCAAGGTGCTTGGTGAAGTATTTTCTTGCGGAATTAAAATCTCCTGCAAGCAAATATATCTTGGCACATTCATTGAACAACTGCTGGGATGCTCCAGCACGTAGGGCTTGTTCTAAGCGAAAAGCAGCAAGAGAAAACTGTTTGCTATCAGCTAGTGCTCGACTGAGTTGAATTAGTATTTTGGGGGAATTAGGAAATTGTTCGTTGAACTTACGGAGCAAAACAATGGCTTCATCTGGTTTGTTTTCGACGCGTTTTTGAATTGCTTCGGATAGATCAGGTAGAGTCTTTTCTTGAGGATTAGTAGGTGGGGAAATATTTTCTTCCTCCTTGGTACAATTAAAAAGAACAAGAATGCTTGATCCTGTTGCAACCAATCGTAAGCATGTTTTAATAAATTGCATGAATTATTTCTTTCATAGGATAGTAAAACGTCAAGCAAGGGTCTATTTTTTTATTTTACCCAGTTTCTTTTTTTTGGGTAACTTAAAAGACGTTCATGCTGATAAAAATTCTGAAAGCAGTAACATAGGTATTCAAAATGATGAAAGGCGCTCGGATGATGTTTACAGAGTAAAGAACTATGAAGGGGGGTATTTGAGTGCTTTACAGAAGTTAATTGCAGGAGCAGAAAAAAGTGGTGCATTTCTTCTTAATCCAAAAGTTAACAAAAGAATATGTTTAAAAATTAAAACGGAACAGGCACCGGGTTTTTGTGTCTCCAGGGAATTGGTTGATGGCATTCTTGATATTCTTACCAACCGGGGTTACGGGAAAGAGCAAGTATTTTTAGTGGACCGGAATCGAGCGTCATTGATCAGGGCTGGGTTTATTTCTTCGAATAATACGATAAATGAGTATCGTGGTTTTTTAGTTTTTTCATCTGGAGATTCAAATTATTTTAAAACTTCTTGGTTTCATGATAGTCCGATGCCTCCTGCTTTGCATGACCGAACAAAATTTTTCATAAATTTTCCTCATAATCGTTTGAAAAGGTTAGAAGAAGAAAGAAAGAGTTATTTACCGTGCTTGCTTTTTTTAGAAGATGTTTTTTGGCTAAATATTGCTGTTGTAAACGACCATGTTAATCTAGGAGTAGATGGAGCTGCAGCAAATTTGACAATTGGGGCAATTTCTAATTACCAGAGATTTTTAAATAAGCAGAGTCTTGCACCTGCCGCAGTTACAGAAATTCTTGCAATACCAGAAATATGGGAAAAAAGAACATATTCGATAATTGATTTGAATCATTATCAGTATGCGAATGGTGGTCAATTTGATGCTGAATTTTTAGGGCGTGAGCCAATGCTTTTACTTAGTGAAAACCCCTTGTCCGTGGATCTTTATGCATTGAAGATATTAAGTGAAAGGAGAAAAAAAGAGGGCTTTATTCAACGAAAAGAAGAAGAACTACTTTTATTTAAGTATGGTCAGGAACTTGGTTTAGGCAATGTCCGTAAAGCACGAATTTTTGATGTCCAATAATTCGTTTTATTTTATGAGATTTTTGATTATTATATATCTTGGAATCTTTTGTTTCAGTAATCGCCTTGTCTTTGGAAGCGATTGGAAAAACTGGCTAGGCCCAAATTATAATGGTTCTATCGATGGTTTTAAATTTGCAACTCCTCTCGAAGGTAAAAACTTTATTATTAAATGGAATATTCAAGTTGGAAAAGGTTGGTCATCTCCTATAACTTATAAAAATCATGTTTATTTTCATGACAGGGTAGATGGACAAGAAATTGTTCATTGTCTCAATAAGGATGATGGCAAAGAAGTTTGGAAATATAGTTACAGGTCAGATTACAGGGACGATTTTGGGATGGAGGATGGTCCGCGTTCCACACCTGCTATTTACAATGATATCTTAGTTTCTCACGGTCCACAGGGGATGGTGCATGCTATCTCGGTTGAGAGCGGTAAACTTATATGGAAATTCGATTTAAAAAATGAATTATCATCACCCAAAGGTTTTTTTGGTAGGTGTTCCTCGCCGCTTATTGTTGATGATAAGGTAATTTTTGATGTCGGTGGGATAAAAGCTGGTTTAATTGCACTATCCTTAAAGTCTGGAGAAATCCTATGGGTAAGTGAAAAATATGGTAATGATTACTCGTCTTCGGTACCTTATTTTTTGAAAGATCAGAGCTTATGCCTATCTTTTGTGAGAGAGGGGTTTCTTGCACTAGATTTACAAAATGGAAGTAGACAGTTTTTTGCCCCTTTTCGGTCACATATAAATGCATCTGTGAATGCGGCAAGCCCTTTGGTTTTTGAAAATATGGTTTTTCTTTCTTCATGTTACGATGTTGGAGCAGGCGTATGGGAGATCAAAAAAAATCCTGAGCTTACTTCTACTATTTTCACAGAGTTGTGGAAAGAAAAGGGAATTCTTGACTGTCATTACGCAACCCCAATAGCTAAAGATGGCTACTTGTATGGATTTCATGGAAGGCAGGAAAAAAAAGCACTTTTGCGTTGTATTCGGCTAAATGATGGCAAGATGATGTGGGAGTCCACTCCATTAGGCTCTGGCAATCTGATAAGATCAAATAGTACTATTGTGATAATAACTGAGAATGGAGAACTACTATTAGTTAAAGTAGATCCAAACGAATATAAATTGATACATCGACAGCAAATCCTCGGGTTTGATACTAGAGCTCACTTTGCTATTTCACAGGGATACTTGTATGCTCGAGACAAACGCAGATTAATTTGTTTAAACTTAAAAGTTCTCAATTAACTTAATTTTTTTAATCAATTTGTAGAATAAATGGGAAACTTCTCATTAAGATCTAGCGAGTCTCCCATTTTCTTTTGTAGTTCGAGAAGACGAGAAAATAATTGACGAATGTTTTTTTTGCCAATTTCAGAAGAAGCTAAGTCGTCTTTTTCAAAGGGGTCTTTTTTTATGTCATAAAGTCTCACGATGGGAACATCGGGATAAACGATGAGTTTGAGGTTTTTGACCGTAATTGACCGTTGAGCATTCAGATAAGCACCGTAGATTTCTTTATATGGAGATTTCTTTGTTTTTCCACGGGCTAAAGGAAGTATATCATGAAATTCCACATGTTCGGGCTTTTCTGAATTTGCAAGTTCCAGCGAAGATGGCATGATATCCTGAAGATATATAGGAGCATCTACAATATTGTCTTTAGGAATGTCCGGACCGTTAATTATAAATGGCACACGAGTGCTGTGTTCGTAAAGATTTTGCTTTCCAAGCAAACCATGGTGACCAACCCCCAAACCATGATCTGCAGTGAAAAATAAATAAGTATTATCGGACATACCTGATTTTTTTAATCCATCTAAAATACGTCCGATTTGTTCGTCCATATGTGAAATAATTGCGTAGTATTCTTGTCTGTTAACTTTTATGGAGTAGGGAGTGCGAGGCATTGGTGCAAGTTTTTCATCTCTCAGAGTGTGCGGGCAACGAATTTCATCCTTGTATGGATAAAAGGGAAGAAAGTTCGATGGAACTTTCATGCGTTTTAAAGGGTATTTATCGATATACTTTTTGGGTGCTTGCCGTGGGTCGTGAGGAGCATTAAAGGCAATGTAGGCAAAAAATGGCTTTTGTTCAGAATGCTTCTTGGCTTCGTTAATAAAAAAAATTGCATCATCTGCAACAGTTTCGCTCCAGTGCTTTCCTCCTTTCCAAAATCCTCCAAATTTTGGGTCGTAAGGGCTCCAAGTATCAGGCTTATTCTTGTGAGGACGATTATAGCCCTCAGGAGTTTGATTAGGCATTCCGCCTCGTACATTTCGCGTAACATCAAAACACTTTTCTGCACTAGCTCGAACATGCCATTTGCCTGTCATATATGTTTTATATCCTGCCTTTTTCATATTTTCTGACCAAAATCTTCCAGAGCGTCTTTCTTCCTCAGCGTTCTTTGATGCTTGTTCAGCACGCCAAATAAATCGTCCTGTATTCAGCATATGCCTGCTGGCTACACATACTGCACCGCTCCATGAACCCATATTGTAGGCACGCGAAAAGCTTGTACCGTTCTTCATGAGACGGTCAAGATTTGGTGTTTCAATATCAGTTATTTTCAAATTACCTATCGTTTCATAACATTGGTCATCAGCAAAAATGAAAAGTATATTTGGTTTTTCTACATTTGAATAAGCTGCAAAAATAACAGTCGACATTAATAATGCTAAAGAAGTACTAGTAATTTTCATAATTTTCTTTACTGAGAAGAAGCAAAAAAACACAATTTTTTCGAATAAAAAAAACTCGCCATAGGACGAGTTTAAAAAGCATCTTATAAAATTACTTCCTACAATCACTCATCACTCTGAGCCATATTTCTCTGAGATCATGCAATCTTTTATTTGTTTCCTTTTGATATTCTTGCTCAACCCGCAAAGCTTGGTGTTTAAAAAGGCGATTTAATCGGAGAGATTCATTTAGCGCAGCGTGTGCCTTTTTAAAATGGCACACAGCAAGAAGATAATCTCCTAAATCTAAACAGTTAGCAGCAAGTATGGAGTGTCTTTCTCCATCAGCCAAGCTTGCACAATAACTCCAAGTTAAATGAGTAGCAGGTTTGATCGGGTTATTTCTCATGAAATGTTCCCAAGCATGCCTAAGGTATGCGTACAATCCAGATGAAGAAATGTAAATTGGATGTCTATGGATAGTGTATGGGTCCATTTGACTTAATTCTTCAAGGTCAATTGGTCGCATTTGCTTAATTTGCTCTTCATCAAGCTCTTCATCGATGGAAGACCAATCTTCTCTGTGCCACCCCATAATAGCAGCAGCTGCATCAAGACGATCTGGTTCATCACAAACTTTGTTGTAAGAGGAAATAAATTTTGAGATCTCTTTATCAGCGTTCCTTAAAAATTTTTGCCAATCCGCTTCGTTCCATGCAACATCCCCATTTTCTTCCCAATCTCCATCTTGGTTGTTTTCGAAATCGTACTGACTCATTAGTTGTGTGATAAGTGCTTGTGATATAACTACAGATATTATTCCAACATCATTATCTTAAGGTCAAATAGTTTTTTCTTTTTTGTAGATTTAAGTATTAATATTTTGATTCGATTACTAATTGCATACACAGGCAATGTTCAGGGTGTTGGATTTAGGTGGAATGTGTCCAATATTGCAAAGTCTTTCACTGTTACTGGTTATGTAATGAATTTATTATCAGGAAAAGTAGAACTATTAGTGGAAGGTGAAAAAAATGAGGTATTCAAGATGATATCAGAATTAGAACTTAAATTGAATGGATTTTGGCAATTTAAGCAGGTTGAACAAAAAGAAGGGCAATCTCATTATAATGTTTTTAAAATTCGATACTACTGACTTTTGCATTTACTGAGACTGATTAGCGCCATAGATGTTCCATATTGTTTGTGGTAATTATAAAAAGGGAAATCCCACCATGAACCATTTTTTTCCTGAAGTGGGAGTAAAATAGAAGCTAGTTTATTTTGGTAATCGAACCTTTCATTTTCTGGTAACTGTTCGATGCACAGAGAAGCATAATAATGACCATAATAAAAGAAATATCCGGCAACTGCAAACCATGACTCGTGAGGTATGGGTCTTTTTCTCGCAACATTTAGCCAACCATTCCTATCTACCAATCTATCAAGGCAAAGTTTATGGACATTAAAGGTTATTGTGGTATCGCCCCACAACTGAAGAGCCAAGTTACAAGCATGCGAACGACCTAAGCTTCCAGCGGGTCTATTAATTCCTCGTCTCGGTCGGTATTTCAGATATTCTCCGTATAAATAGCTATGGTCGGGGAGTCGTTGTCTATTGATTGCTTCAAGGGCTCTTTGAATCATTTTATCGGGTGCTTGAATTCCAATGTTGTCAGCTTCTTTCAGGGCAATGAGGACAGTTGCATTAACGAATGAAATAGATGATCCAGATGGTTGTTTTGTTTGTGCATTAAAATCATAATACCCCCACCCGCCATCAATCGATTCATATTTTTTAAGCATTAGTATTTGTTGCTTTATAATATTTTTAATCTCTTTCTTATTTGCTTTTCCGTGATTTGATTCGTGAAGATTTACAAGGGCATGAATTCCAAATGCATGAGACCAAATATTATAAATGGCCATTGGACTTGCTCTTTTTAATGTGGGAAGATTACTAATCAAAAAATTTTTTCCTTTTGTTATACTCTCTTTGTATTCTGTATCATTTTCTTTGTTTTCAATTAATGCGTTTAAAGAAAGTGCTGTAACCGCGAGTCGAAATGCACGATGAGAGCCTGGGACAGGAGCAAAAATATTAAGCCCTTTTGTTTGGTGTGGAGACCCCCAAGAGCCGTCTTTGTTTTGGTCTTTGCGAAGGAAGTTTGAACCCTTTTCAATCGCAGAAATAAGATTTACTTCTAGATGATCTTGAGTTTGAGAATAAACTGAAGTATGCAAAAAGAAAAACAACAGAACTTTATTTACCCAAGAGGGGAGGGCGGAAGAAATAATTCTCAGTTCTCTCAAAGCGTTGGATTGTCCTTAAGCACTTTGGTGCTCATACGAATACCGTCTAATATCTCAACACTTGAGCCGTAACTTTTACCAGTTCTAACTATTTTCTTAACCGGTTTGTGCTTTGAGTTCAGGATGTAGATAAATTTCTTATCAGGATCGTTTTCTTCATTGAAAACTGATGATTGAGGAAGTGTTAAAGCATTTTTCTTTTCATAAGTTATAACTTTTAGAGTGCAGGATGTTCCAGCAAGCGGAAGGGATTGATCTTGAGGGAATTCAACCTTTACAATTGCTTCATAAAATTCTGGCGAAGTTGGGAATTCCGAAACATTATTAATTGTTGCGTTTAACTTCATTTCAGAATTGGTCCCAGGAAAAATCAAACCTTCTCTAAGATTAGAAATTTCCCCAAGGTTTTTTTCAGGAATTTTAATCCTAGCATGAACTTTTTTGCCAGGACATATCGTAAGAAACTCTTCGTAGGGCTTTAATACACCGCCTGGTTTCAATTTTTGTTCCAAAAGTTTCGTACCTGTCCATTTACCAGAACTAAAGGTGCCTGCAAATAATCTTCCAGAAATAGGGGAAACCGCTTTTAATTTGCTTAAATCTTTTTCTAATTTTTCAATATTTTCCTTAATCAATATTTTTTCTTTTTCTATTTTTTCTATTTCCAATCTTTTCTTTTTAATTTCTGTTGGTTTTGTTATGCGATCTGCATTTAAAGAAAGGTTTTTAATTTCAAAAGAATCTTTTTTATCATATTCAGATTTAGGTATTTCGAGTTTTAACCTTTTATTTTTAAGGATTCTAGCTCCTTCAAGAGCAAATTCTAATCGATCCACATCATTCTGAGTTCTAGTAATTATTATCTCCTCTGTTTCTTCGGTTAAATCATCTTCTTCATACATCTTCTTTAGCTGATTTAATTCCTCTTTTGCATAAGAAAGACTCTCTTCATATCTTTTAAAATTTTGAATAGCAGATTTTTTCTCGTGCGGAAGATCTTCTTTTTGGTAAAATAAAAAATTATCTAAATTAAATTTTTCATTTCGTTTGATTTTCTTTAATTCTATTTCCAAGAGCTTTTTCTCTTTATCGAGATCAGCATTTAAGATTTTTACATTTAAGTCATGAATAACCAGTTCGTATTTTAAATCTCTTAATTTCTTTTGAATCTTGTCTAAATCAAGTTTTATCAAAGTTTCCCCTTTTCGAACGATTTTACCATGAACTGGTGGATGAAGTACTTTCAATTCACCCCAAAAATCGGTTTTTATGCTGTACTCAAGTGCTTCGGTATCCTCGAAATAACCATTTAAAGACAATATGTTTTTTATATCTCGTTTTTTTGGGTTTATCAGTGCGTAGTCCGCTTCTAAAAAATTTTTATTTGAATCTTCAGACTTAACGCTAATCACATTTTCTAGATGTTTCTCCTTTGAAAGAGTGGAATGACATAGAGTTATACTCGTGAATAAGACAATAATTAAACTGTTGTAATGAAATCTCATTAAGCAATTAGATAAACAAGAAGCAAGAATTTCAAATAATTTATAAATTAAAAACAATGAACACCCAAAATTTTATTAATGTTTTGCATATTTCGAACAGCAATAATTTTTCTACAATTCTGTAAACAAAAAGTGACCATTTCGGTCACTTTTATTCTCTATTCAAAAAAAGGTCAGTCAACCTGATCCAATTCCAATGGTAAACTTAATTTGTTTCCATTTCTTGCAATCATCCTTAAGACCGCTTGCATCCCATGATTTATAAGGAATTCAGAGGTGACACCAAGAGTTAGTGCACAATCTTCGATGCTTTGCAATACAGCTGGTTCGCAGTCTTTTAATTTAATACTTTTTGCCAAGTCCTCTTGAGAAGAACTTTCTGTTTGTATATCTACATTGGTTGTTGTTTCTTTAATTCGATTCGAAGGAGATTTCATAAGAGTTGGTTTAGGGACTGTAGATGATTTGAGCATAGACACTGGATCCGATTCGAGTTCATTTTCCACATTTGAAGAGATTAAACTTGAACTATCCGGAATCTCGCTTGGATCTGTTACCGCTAGATCTAGGTCTGTAATATCTTGTTCAGTATCTGATTTGAAGTCTCCATTTAGTTTTCTACCAAGCACTTCCAGATACTCCTCTTGTTCCAATGTATTTAAACGATCCTTTGCTATTTCGAGCTTGTCATTTACTAAATTCAATTCTTCTTCAATTGAATTAATTGGTTCATCAACTAATTCAGAAGAGGCATTAAATCCATCTGCCAAAGATGAAATTCTTTCTTCCAAAGCCTTTTTCTGTGCATTAACTTCAGCAATAAGGGAATTAGTATCATCCCTCTTTTGGGCAACACTTAGTTTATGTGCTAGTTTTTCTTTCTGTTTGGATAACTCATCAATTGCCCATTGCAGAGAAACAACTTTTTCTTGGTTCATTGATATTTTTTAATCGATTAACGAAAGAAAGGAAAGAAATATGTTTGTTAAGAGAAAACTTTTTGATTTAAGCATACTGATAAAGAGTATTACGTAATGGTCTGTAAGTTAGATTTAGTTTTTTGTAGTCAATGATTCGAGATTGCGATATCTCAAGATTATGTCTCGCGTCTTGATAATCCGGTCTTTGCTCCGTAACACTTTGCAAAATTTTTTCAGCTAGATCTAATTTTCCTTTCATAAGGAGCATGGATGCCAAGTTATTTTGTGCAGAGTAATAATACTTACTGTCCCTAGTAACTTTTTCGAAAGATTTAAGTGCTTGGGTATAATCTTCTTTTGAATGGTGGAGAAATCCAAAGAAGAAATGATGGTCAAAATTATTTGGATATAAAATATTTAATTCTCTTAATTCTCGAATCAATAACGATAAATTATTTAATCTCAAAAGGATAGAAAGAAAGTCGATTTTATTAGTGTATTCAGGCAAATGCCTTCTTAGGATACATTTTTTAATAAAATTAAGATCAAACTTTTTTAAGATTCTTTTTTCATCATCGAGAAAACCTTCAATCTTTGTAGAGGTATTTTTAGTGTGTCTTCGTATCGAAGTAAGCGGTTTATAAAGGCAAGAAAAGAAACCTGCCTTAGCAATTCTTAACCATAGGTCCCAATCTTGAGAAAACTTTAGAGATTCGTCGTATAAATCAATTGTTTGAAAAACGCTTTTCTTTATAACTACTCCAGAATTTGATAAAACTCGGTTTCTCACAAACTGATGCCCAATAAAATCTTCAGGTTCGATATGGTCGTGAATTATTTGATGTGTAGATGATCCGTCTTCGCTTATTAAAAAGTATGATGTATAAGATGCCAAAATCTCTTTTTCTGATGATTTTTTAAAAGTTTTGCTTATTTCTTTAACGAAATTTTTATTTATGAGATCGTCTTGGTCCATAAGCAGAACATAATTTTCCGCAGATTCTGAAATGGCAATATTCCTACAATAAGAAGATCCCCTATTGGATACATTTTGTATTATTTTTATTCTTGTTTTTTCTATATCACGAATATTTTTAACAATGGACAAACCGTTATCTGACGAACCATCGTCAACAACAATAATTTCTCTAACAGGTTGTGTTTGCTGTAATAGAGAATTGATGCAATCGCTGATAAATCTTTCTCCGTTGTAGAGCGGTATAATTGCAGAAATATTAATCAAGTTATTGAATATTAAAAATTATTCTATAACGACCGGATGTATGATTATTTCTTTCGAGAAATAATTGCACACGCGAGGCAAAATACTGTAATGATATTGCGAAGCAATAATTATCAAATCAAGTTGTATTTTACTCGACTCATACAAATTTAAAACAGGTATATTCGAAATGTATTTTGGTACATTATTGATGTTTTCATCACTAACGAAACAGATGATCTTGATATCTGTATTCTTTAACTTGTTGAATAGAGAAATTGCCGCAATACCTGTTCCAAAAATACCTATGGTTGTCTTTTTGTCATAGATTAAAGATTGTATGTAATTATCTTCGGCGGATTTAAGTTCGAAGTCCCACTTTTCTCTGTAATACTTGTAGTTTTCATTGTCGATAGTTGACTCTCTGAGAGGTGATAAAGTTGCTGATTCAATATGTGTTCCAATCGCATTTGGTTCATATAATATCTCTGCGTTAACCTGTTTTGCCTTAAGGCACAAATCAACATCTTCGTAACCCCAACGATACTTTTCGTCGTAACCTCCTAAATCTAAAAAGAAATCTTTTCTCATTAGTTGCATAGCACCAGTTATTGCGAAACGATTTCGCCTTGTGTTCAATTTTGGATGTTCACTATTTGCTGAAACGCCATAATTTGAAGGTCTTCCCCATAGCATATGTGAGATTCCCGCATGCTGAATTAAACTTGAATCCGGAAACAATAATTTGCCCCCAATAATTGATTTCGGAATCGCATTTTCTAATAGTACGGATATCGTATTAGGAAAGATTTGAACATCATTATTGAGGAATAGCAGAAATTTGCCGCAGGATAACTCAACTGCTTTGTTGTTTGCTTTTGAAAAACTTAAATTGTGTTCGTTACGAATAATTTTCGCATTCGCTAGTTGCAAAACAGTTTTATCGAGAATTTTTTCGAGAGGTGGAGTCGATGCATTGTCAACAACCAATGTTTCAAATACCTCGGGTAGCTTCGACTTTAAGATAGCATTTAAGCACGCAATAGTAAGATCGCTCTTGTTATGTGCAAGAATTATGATTGAAAGCATCAAAAGTTTTAGGGGATTAGATTAAAATAGTATAATCTCTATCTATTTTCCACCCGAGATTTATCATTTCTATTTCAATAGAAGCAAAAAAAGTAGAAGAAATAAGGACATGGTATTTTTCCTTATTGAATTTTTTATTAAAAGGAAAGACTGGTATCCCATCTATAATCATCCCTACTTCTTTAGATTGATCTGAAACTAGAAAACCTTGAATTTCAATTCCTAAGTCCTTACACTTAACAAGGTTATTTCGTCCCATTAAACCAGCACCTCTAATTAGGATTTTCTTTTTTTTCAATATCTCTAACTTGTGATCTTCTTCAGCCAAATGTCGAATTTGAACATAAGAAAAATTCTCATTCAAAATATCATTTTTGGGCAACGAGAGGGCAAATTTTGCAGCTTTTATTGTTATCTCAGAATAAAGCTTGCGATTAGCAAGAATGATTTTTGCAGTTTTACTGATAGATATTTTGGAGTTTGTATAAGACTTTACATCCGAATCACTAGCTAAATAATTGTAATAAGCGGCCACTTCATTGATTATATTCAATGATTTAGGTTTTTTGCACCTTATTGTCTCTGCGAAAACTCCATCTGCTGAATATAAGTGCGGCATCCAACGCGTCAATCCAACTAGCTTCCTATCAACGCAATACATCGATGTGTCGATAGTGCTGGGACCAGGGGCACTTAAGTTTAAATATTTATAGTCAGGGTGACTTTCAATTTGGAATAAGTTAATGTTATCAACTGAGAATTGAGGAAGAATATTCCAGAAATTTGGATGTATTATATTATCGTCATCAAGAAAATAGATGAACCCGTTATTAGTATTTTCGATTCCTCTGTTTCTTTGTGTGTTCCCTGAAATTCCGGTTCTGCCCTCATTGCACTCAACAATTTTAGGGTGTTTGAAATGATTTGGTAAATGTCCTTTTTTGGAGTCGTAGATAATTAACCATTTATTTATGAATGAGAAGTTAATAGACTCGTATAAGATTTGTAGGTTCTTAGGTCGAGAACATGGGGTAATGATTGTAAGTTGATTCAATGTTTTTAACGAAAACCAAACACCTCTAAAGCGAGATCTCGGGAGGGGGGTTGAAGAAACAAATGTGTCATAAATGTTTCTTCAGATCTTCTTTTCTGTGCAATTTCTAATAGCTTCATCAATGAATTTCGAGAATCGATGTTTACTGTCATTTCTTCTGCACAACCTGGTGGAATAGAACTATGAAAAAGGCCATCGGTAGATCGTAAAATTCCTACAGGCACACCAGCATTCAACGATTCAAACAATGCAAATGTCCATTCACCCATAACAATATCTGCAGTTTGTAGTTCTTCGGATAGCTGTTTATTCGTCCATATCTCATTTCCTTTATTGAGATTTTGTTTTAATTTTTTTAAGTCGCAATTCGATATAGCAGGATGAGATTTGAATTTAATGCAGAAGTTTACTTTTGAATTTTTCAGCAAATTATCAAAAAGTTCTCGAGTTGTGCGAACGGAATTTGTTGCAGCATCAAACTTATAGGAAAGAGGAATAAGAATTTTAAGGGCACCATTGAATGGAATATTTTTTTTGGGTTTATGGAATCTAAACGCACCAGTTTTCTTTACCTTCAATTTTGGGTCGTTTTTCTTTATTAGTTTAATCAAATATGGACTTGGAGTCAGAATTTTTTTCGGCAAAACCTTCTTTTTTCTTTCAGAAGGAAGCGGTGAAAATGCCAAATGCCATTTTGACAAGAAAATCATATTATAACCAATTGTATTTGTTTGTTGGTAAAAAGTATGGAAAGCATAATTCCAACCGCGATCTTTTCCATGATTTTCATACCAATTTAAAACATTACCGACCTTGACCCCCCTCTTTTTTAATCTTCTAGCAAAATAAAAATTCATAAACGCTTGGACACCATCCTTTAAACCTCCAAACCTTTCTAACTCTTCTTTCACAAGACTTCTCAGATCAAACGGTCCTGTACTCAATACTGGGATTTTTAATCTAAACAGTCTAATAGAGTGCATTATAGAGCGTAATGCATCACCAATGGTCAAGAATTCTTCTTTTAGAAGAAATCTTTTGTTTTTTTTTCTCAGTTTTTTAATTCCAGAAAAATAATCATTTAAAGAATAACCGTGAAAAGTCGGCACAAATCTCACTTGCGATATTTCTTTCTTATTTAGGAAATCCGTTACACCTGAATAATAACGATTTGAGAATTCTTTTCCAGGAAGGAGGAAAGTATCTACTAAAGTCATAAACATTGGCTGAGAATTTTTCCTTCTAAACAGAACTTTAACCAAAAGTAATGGAATCACGACATGGCAAACTACTTGAGTCAGTGAACTTAATCGCTTTAATAGCATCTGTAATGAAGAGCGTTTGGAAGTATGAGTAATTTCTCCTTGCCATTTTCCCTGGCTTTTCAGTTTTGTTAATCCTTCGTAAATGCAGTTGCAGTCTGTAAGGCAGATTTTGGGTGACGAACCGGAATTGGCTAATTTATGGCAAATTTGAAAACATAAAAAGTGATGGAAGAGAGGCGAACCAAAATTATTACGGGCAGAAAGGGGGGAAAACCACCAGTCTAAATCATCGTTCAAAGCCTTGTTTAAAATCTCAATCTTGGAATTGAAATCCGATATAAAAGACTCTAGTTCTGAGTTTTCTAAGAAAAGACTATAGTTCGTCTTCTGCCATCGAAGATCAAGGAAGCGAAGAGAAGAATGTTTGGCTTTTTTGGTTTTGTGCTGGGACAAATTTATTTGATTGGTATTTTACTAATGGTCTATCGTTTCTCATATCAAGTTAATCGCCCCCTGCTACCGAGAGAGTTTGCCCAGTTACTGTAGCAGCTTCAGGGGAAAGGAGGTAAGCAACGGCAGCAGCAGTTTCTTCTGGCAAAATACTTTTACCCATGGGGATTAGTTTGATACGAGATTCTATTTGTCTGTCAGTTAGTCCTTTGTGGAAATTACTTTCAGTAAAACCTGGTCTGATCACATTGACGCAAATGCCATCATTCGCCAGTTGACGAGATAATCCTAAAGAAAGGGTTTCTAGTGCTCCTTTCGAAGATGCATAGTGTAATGTATCTGAAGAACCTCCATATTTAACTCCAATGGAAGAAATATTAATGATTCGACCAGATTGAGTTCTTTGCATTTCGGGAATTAACTCGCGAGCTAGAAAAAAAGGTACTTCTGTGTTGAGTCGAAAAGTTCGACGCCATGAGTCGATGCCCAGGTTCTCGACCGCTTCTCTCCCGAAAACCGCTCCCGCATTGTTAATCAAAACCACGGGGGGACCAAGTCGATCCTTGACTTGAAAAGCAAGTTCTTTGGGAGCGTTATCCAAAGTAAGATCACACTGAAAAGTTTCGGTTTGGCAACCTTTCGACCGCAGCTCTTCGGCGAGAGAGTGGATGCGTTTAGTGCCTTGATGGTAATGTAGGGCAAGCGAAATGTTCTCTTTCGCCAGATTTCTTGCTATGGCGGATCCAATAGCGGAGCTCGCTCCAGTCAAAAGTATGCAATTCTTGTTTCCAGAGTCACTCATACTTGCATACCTTCGTACTTAAATCCATGTTCCCTAAGCCAAAACTCGACCATTCCTATTTGCCATGCATAATCCATATCAAGACCACCCCAGTTGCGAATAGGGAGGATTTTTGTTCCCATCCACTTTTGAGGAGGCAGATTCGATTCCATATCCGCAAAGCATCGAGGACGAACGATTGAAACTCCCATATCTGCAAAAAAAACTTCACCTTGGGAATCCCGGTCACAAGTGATCTCCTTTTCATCAAAGGCTTCGAAGGGAACGAATGGTTCGAGGAAACCATCTTTATTTTTCTTTCGTGCTCTGGATGGACTCCACATATTGTAGACCGAGACTGAAACCGCAGAATCGGCTTCCTGATTTTTACGAAGCATTCCCACGCCTTCGTCGATGAGTTTACTGTTTATGGTCGGTGCATTACACATCAAAAGGACAAGTAGCTCCAACTTCTGCCCTTCCGAACCCAAGTCTGCTGTGATAGAATCAAATCCGTGCTTATATGCATCTTCCCCAAGTGCATCCTTGCTAGCTAATTCAGCGGGTCGATCAATGAGCTTGGCGTTGTATCTTAACGCTACTTCGCGAATGCTTTCAGAGTCCGTGGAGACATAGAGCCTCTCGACTGCCGCGGATTCAAGGGCCGCCATCATTGGGTATGCACATAGCGGACGACCCAAAACATTTAGTAGGTTTTTACCAGGGAAGCCCGAGCTTCCTTCTCTTCCAATTAATAATGCACATATCATATCAGTGTTTCTAAAAGAGTTATAATTTGGGAACAAATAAAGGTTGAGGTTAAAAATCTATATTACTGTGCATCGCCTACAAGGCTCGATTTTATCTCGATCTTTGTAGAGATGGTTAGTGCGAAGGATTTGGTAGGCTTTACTTTTCCATAAATCGCTGACGGATAAGTCCGAAGAGTTCCCCACTTG
>CBFIBI010000041.1:0-19856 GCA_965660725.1 Opitutales bacterium | reverse complement strand
GACTTGATTGGTCAACTGGACGCGTAATCACAATTCGCCTCCCGAAAAGAGGACGGTTTTCAAACCAATTCTCTTCCGTTTTTAAGCCAATGGAATTACCTACGAAGATTATTGCAGGAGCTTGTAATTTATCTTTCTGGGAATCATTAATTAATTTCCCCAAAGTTGAAATTACTTTTCTTTGATTTGGTAATGTGCCCATACTGACTATGGCAGCAGGTTTGTCAGGTGAAAGACCACCCGATAGAAGTTTCTTAACAATTTCCTCCAATTTTCCCATACCCATGTATATGCATAGAGTTCCTCCAACTTCACCAAACTTTGCAAAATCTACCTTCAATGACTCTTTGGTAATATCCTCATGACCGGTAAGAAATGAAATAGATGACCCATAATCTCTATGAGAAAGTGGAATTCCGGCATATGCAGCACATGCAAGTGCGGCTGTAACTCCAGGTACAACTTCATATGGGATATTGGCATCTCCCAAAGCAATCATTTCTTCTGCACACCTTCCGAAGACAAAGGGATCCCCCCCCTTTAAACGAACAATTTTTTTTCCTAATTTTGCTTGTTCAATGAGAATTTCACAGATTTGATCCTGCTCCATTGTATGTCTTCCTGGACTTTTACCCACATTAATCTGTTGACAATGATCAGGTGCATATTTTCGGAATTCAGAATTAGCAAGATTATCAAACACAAGAACATTACATTCCCGAAGTAATCTCATTGCTTTTCCTGTAATTAAATCTGGATCACCAGGACCCGCTCCGACCAAAAAAACCTTTCCAATTGGAACTTCTTTTATTTCAGCCATGAAGAAATTTCATTAAAGATTATATCCACAGATTTATTTTCAATATCGAGCATTTGAATTCCACAGTGCTCATGAAAAAAATACAACTCATTTCCACTAACATGTACGCCCAAAGCAACTTGGCAACCTCCACCAAGTCGATCAAGTATTTCTCTTTCCGTACTGACCGCTCGACTTGTCTCAACATGATCGAGAACGGAAAATTTTTCTATATCTTTCGCTCGGACCTGAACAGCAATAGCTGCCTGACCTGGAGCAGGAACCATTTCATCTACCGAAATTTTTTCAAACCGGAGACCGGCATATTCTCGAATTCCCAACCTTTTGAGTCCTGCAGCAGCCAAAATGGTTCCATCTGCTTGGTGATCAACCGCAATTTTACGAAGTCTTGTTTCAACATTGCCACGGAGTTCTTTCCAAAACACATCCGGAAAACGATCTTTTAACTGGGCTTTTCTTCGCGGACTTCCAGATGCTAATATCTTTGGTTCATTCGCATCCTCTCTAATCAGAAGTACATCCCTTGGGTCTTCACGAATCGTAAATGCAGCAATAGCAAGACCTTCGGGGGTTTCTGTTGGTACATCTTTAGCACTATGAACTGCTAAATCAGCCCTACCATCAAGGAGTGCATTTTCAAGTTCCTTAGTAAACAAGCCCTTTCCACCCTTTTCTTGCAATGACCAATCTTTTTGTTGATCTCCAGTTGTGGACATTGGCAAAAGTTCTACTTCATAATCCATCGACTGATTTGCGAGTTCAGCAACCCAGCAAGCTTGCTTTAAAGCTAAGGGACTTTTACGAGTTGCTAAGACAAGTTTGGCATTGGATTCAGTCATGACTGATCCTTATGTTTTACACCTTGGCCTGACTATTATGCCAAGAGCGCATATTGGATATAAGCTTAAGAATAAGAAGCCTGTGCTCCTTTGATATTCTTTTTAGGAATCCATGACATCAACTCTCTTAAACGTTGTCCAGTAGCCTCAATCGGATGCTTTTCACCATTTTCGAGTAATTCGTTGTATTTTGGCAAACCTGCCTGATGTTCCTTAACCCATTCCTTCGCAAACTTTCCGGACTGAATTTCCTTTAATATGGTCTTCATGGACTTTTTGACATTACCATTAATAACCCTCGGCCCGCGAGTAACATCACCATATTTTGCAGTCTCAGAGACCGAAAAACGCATCCCTGCAATGCCAGACTCAATCATAAGGTCGACGATTAGTTTAAGCTCATGCAAACATTCAAAATACGCCATTTCTGGTGCATATCCAGCCTCTACCAAAGTTTCAAACCCAGCTTCAACCAAGGCAGATGCACCCCCACAAAGAACCGCCTGCTCGCCAAAAAGATCGGTTTCTGTTTCTTCCTTAAAAGTTGTTTCAAGAATACCTGCTTTTGCCGCACCAATACCAGCAGCCCATCCCAAAGCAGTTTTCTTAGAATCTTTAGAAGATCCTTTCAAAATTGCAATCAATGCGGGGACACCTTTCTTTTCCTTATATTGAGAACGAACGACATGCCCTGGACCTTTAGGTGCAACCATGATAACGCTTACGCCACGAGGTGGTTTAATTAGGCCAAAATGAATTGCAAAACCGTGAGTAAAAAGGAGAGTTTTCCCCTTAGAAAGATTAGGTTTAATTTCATTTTCGTAAACCTCAGCCTGCTTCATATCAGGAACACCAATCATAATCACATCTGCTCTTTCAGTTGCCTCAGCCACGCTTACAACTTCGAAACCATGTCTCTTGGCTACACGGATAGACTTGCTACCTTTATATAATCCAATGATTACATTGCACCCACTTTCTTTCAGGTTCAGTGCGTGAGCATGGCCCTGTGAGCCGTATCCAATAACGGCAAGCGTTTTTTTCTTAATGGCTGTTACTTTAGCCTCTTTTTGAGTGTATACTTTAGCGGGCATAGCCGAATATAGTTTTGTGTTATAATTACTTGGTTAAAAAAATTTAATTGTCAGAACGTCCGCGACGAAGTGAAACTGTACCAGTCCGAGCAAGCTCAACAATTCCAAAGGGTTCGATCATCTCCAAAAATGCAGTAATTTTGTTAACATTACCAGTAGCTTCAACAACTAAGGAGTCTTTCGCAACATCAATAATTTTACCACGAAAAACATCGCAAATCTGTGTAACTTCGGAACGATTTTGAGAATTTGCATGAACCTTGACCATGACTAATTCACGCCCCACACTTTCAGCATCTAAAAAGTTTTGGATTTCAATAACATCAATCAATTTATCAAGTTGCTTGATACACTGATCGAGTGCTTTCTCATCACCATTCAAGGTTGCTGTAATTCTCGATCTACCGTTTTGATGAGTCGGCCCTACATTAAGCGTATCTATATTAAAACCACGACCGCTGAACAATCCGGCAATTCTTGCCAAAACGCCAAATTTATTTTCGACGAGGACTGAAATTACATGTCGCATATTGATAAAAGAGAAGGGTAAAGGTGGTGGACGACACAGGACTCGAACCTGTGACCTACTGGGTGTAAACCAGTTGCTCTAACCAACTGAGCTAGCCGTCCTTGATTAAATTAAAGTGTAAGATCATAATCAATCCACATCCCGAGGCAAGCGTGAATAATCTCCTATTTAACTTTAACTCGAATTTTTTTAGGGCCCAAGACTGGTTGAGGGAAAGAACTATTTTTTTTAAGCGGAGAACTGAAAGAAGGAGCAGGTCGTGTCGGACTAACCTTTCCTTGCTTGGTAGAGGAAACAACCTTTTTAGGTCCTAACCAATATTTTGGTAAATTTGCACTTGGACGATTTTGCTGGGTTGGTAGAACGCCTCGCACATTTGATGCTCCCAACCTTTGCTCTGAACTACTCATTGGGAGTTGTTCAGACCCCGCCTTTTGCACAGGAAAGCCCGGTTCCTTTGGACGGCCTTCACGAAATTGAAAACGATTAATGTCCCGTAATGACATATTGTTTACCTTGTCCATCCATTCATCAACTCTCTTATCTAATTGAGCATAATAGGCATCCCGAAATTCTACAGATGCTACTGCAGGACTTGTGTTTTCTGTTTGAGCGCTCATAACTCTCTTAAAGTTCTGAGGTGCAAACTTTTGATTCTCAGAAAGTTCATTGGGTAAGTTTGAAGTTTTGACCCTTTCAGAACCCATGAGCTCTTTGTTTTGCATGGGATATCTCTTCCCTCCAAATGGAGAGAATTTTGAAGGCCATTGATTTACAGAAAAACGTTGCGTGGAAATTCCATTTATTCGGCTCGAGGATAACCTTTTGGATGACATTATATTTAATTTACCGTCCAAAGAGCTAACTCTTTTAGTGAAATCGTTCTGCCTTTGTTGAGAAAAAGAATTTGGGCAAATTATTGAAAAAATAATTACTACAATGTAAAACCTACAAAATGAAAATCTCGACATTTAAGAAACTAACATAAATAAAGATTAATGATTTTAAATCATAAAATTATCCACTGTCCGCTCTTTTCTACTGTAAACTAATGAAAAATTATTTAAATTTGATTTCACGAGTTCTCGAAAACGGAGTTTACCGGGATGATCGAACCGGTACTGGAACATGGTCTGTCTTTGGAGAACAGGAACGATTTTCCCTGAACGATCAATTCCCCTTACTGACCACTAAAAAACTACATTTAAGATCAATCATCTATGAATTACTCTGGTTTCTCAAAGGAGATACAAATGTAAAGTACCTTCAAGAAAACAAGGTGAAAATATGGGATGAATGGGCCGATCAAAATGGAGATCTAGGAAGAGTTTACGGTGCTCAATGGATGAAGTGGGCAAAGCCAAACGGCGAACATGTGAATCAAATTCAGGAAGTAATTGATTCAATAAGGAACAATCCAGATAGTCGAAGGCATATCGTGTGTGCATGGAATCCTGGTGAAATTGAACAAATGGCTTTGCCTCCCTGTCATGCTTTATTTCAATTCTATGTCGCCGAAGGAAAGCTAAGTTGCCAACTTTATCAAAGGAGTGCAGACATTTTTCTTGGTGTTCCTTTTAACATTGCTTCTTACAGCATACTTACTCTCATGATTGCCAAGATTTGTAATTTGCAGGCTTATGAATTTATACACACATTTGGTGATTTGCACCTTTATGCAAATCATAAAGAACAAGCTAAATTACAACTTTCCAGAGAACCAAGAACACCCCCAAAAATGATTATTCACGGAAACCAAAATAAAATTACTGATTTCCGTTATGAAGATTTTGAACTCATTGATTATGAACCTCACCCTTCCATCAAGGCACCAATCGCTGTTTAAATGGCAAATATAAAAGCAATAGCTGCAGTATCACTCAATAATGTAATTGGAAAACAAGGTGACTTGCCTTGGAGAATTCCCGGAGAATTAAAATGGTTTAAGAAAATTACAATGGGCCATATCATTTTAATGGGTAGGAAAACTTGGGATTCACTACCTGGGATTCTTCCTGGAAGAGATAATTGGGTATTATCGAGCGGACTTGAAGAAAAATCTGGAATCAAAGTTTTCAATTCTTTTGAAAAAGCTGTGCAGACTGCTGAAGATAGAACACTATTCATAATTGGTGGCGGTCAGATTTACGCCCACTGCCTAGACCATTGCGAAGAAATTTATATAACTGAAGTAAGACAAATTGTTGAGGGAGGTGACGCTTTTTTTCCTGACTACCAAAAGAATTTCAACTGTACTGAAATTCTTGAGGAAAATAGCGAATTTGTGATAAGAAAATGGTCCCGATGTAGTTCATTTAATAATAAGGTTTGAGCATAAAAAAAACAATCGGACCTGTTATCGCAACATACAACCAAATTGGAAAAACTTTTGCGGCAATCTTTCGATGCTTGTCAAATTGATTTGTGTACCCATAAACAAAAGTGAGAAGAATAAAGGGAAGGCTAATAGCAGCTAATGCGATATGAGAAAGCAAAATAACTAAATACACAGTTCTCATGCCCCCGGCCTCGCTTTTTTCAAAGCTTGTCAGCACACCATCACCGTCAAGGTCTCCATACAATGTCTCAGGTGTCGTAAAATGATAAATGACATAAGACAAAAGAAAAATTAAAGAACAAACCATAGCAGAATAAATCCATCTTTGGTGGTTGATAATTTGACCTTTCTTTACGGATATCACTGCCATTACCAAAGAAAGTGCAGCGGCACTATTAAGGATTGCATGAAACATTGGTAAGACCTCAAGACTAACTCCACTTGGTAATGGTATTTTAACTTGTCGCATAAGACCCACTAAAAAAAGTACCGCAATTGTTATGATCCAAACTACAATTTTAAGCTTTTTTGCTAAGAGAATATTTTCTGTTTTTTTCAGATAATCTGATAATTCACTCATAATTCTTATTTTTTAGGATTCAACCTTTACATCGAAAGGAATGAAAACCTCGTTTTTCGGGGAAGTTTTTACCTGTGCCCATAATCTGTAAACCCCAGGATTTGGGGCAGAAAACCCAAAAGTCAAGTTACCCTTGTAAGTTTCACTCTTTTTCAACGGCCTCGTATCTTCGAGAGGATGAAGATGGGCAAATCCATTGACCTTTTGATCAAATGCAACCATGTGTGCAAATGCTCCCATAACTGGATAAAATTCGACATCGCTTCCGTCTTTCAAATTTCCTGCCAAGGTAAGCTCAATTTGTCCCTCTCTAGTTTCGCTTTTGGTTTTGCTAAGTCGGAAATTCACATGCTCATGCTCGAAATTTAAAGTTTCTTCTTTAGATTCAACAACATTTGACTTGCCCGGAACCATAAAAGAGGAAGAAAGTAATACTCTCCTCGGGCTCTTTGTGGGAATAAAATCTAAAAATAACATATATTTACCGGTCAAATTTGGTGTAATAGAAAAATGCCAGACACCATCAAAGAGACTATCAGCAACGGGGTGGATATGTTGATAATCGCTTAAGGATTCATTAACTGCCAAAAGGTGAATTTTCTTGGTATGACTTAAAGCAACATCTTTTGCGGTTAGAGGTGAACCGTCCGCTTGCTCAATCTTAATCTCAAACTTACAGTTCTTTTTGACTTTTAAAGAATCAATGGCTTTAAATTGTGCGATCATAGGCCACTTTCTCACGGTTAAATCAACAAATCCTGTATCGTCTGACCCACAGTAGTCAATTTCTCCGTCTAAATTGTAAGTTTCTTCATGCAAAAAATCACATGGTTCAACTGGAATACTTCTTACAGTAAAAAACAAAGCAACAAATGGAACAGCTAGTAAGATTGATTTAATTAATGGGTTCATAAAAATTAAAATGATGATGTACCTTCATGCAGGCGACTAAGAAAGTCTTCAACCCTCCAACCTTTTCCAGGGATTTGATAAACAATTTGCCTTTTGGAATTTATGATCATTGTTCTCATTGTGTGATCTAATGGTTGCTCTTTTTCAGTTTTTCGCATGATTCCAAATTGTCTGGTTAAATCATCAATAACAGTTTTTTTAGAGGTGCATAGTTTAAAGTTACTTTCGTCTAAATTATAACCTCTTGCATAAGACTTAAGAACACCAGGTGAATCAAATTCAGGATCTAAAGTAATTGATAGAAATCTGATGTGCGGTACTTTAGTTTGTTTGGTTAAATCTTGAAGTTTCTTCATTTTCATTGTCGATGCAGGACACATTTCTGCAACTGAACACCTTGAGAAAATGAAATTTAGTATTGTTATGGAGCCATCGAAATAGTCAGTTGTAATGACTTCTCCGTCTTGATCATACAATGCAAATGGAGGCAGCGTATCGCCAATTGTGCGAATCATTGATTCACCCATTGATAATGTGTCTCTTCGTAACAATCGGTTTACATTATTTACCATGATTCTTTCCGCTGGATCATCTGGCCAAACATTATGGAGAAGAAATGTTTTCCCCATACTTGGGGAAAAGGACTCTTGTAGAATTCCCCTAAAAGGAGATTTATTCTTTAGAAGTGCAAGATCACCAGGTTGTGCCTGAAGCAAAACGCTGCTACCGACTCCACCCGGTAATTTGCTTGAGAGATTTTCGCTCCTTGCCAAAATCTCAACTTCAACGGTACTTGAGTTTAAATCAATTTCTACAACATTTCCTCGAATCGTATTTTCAGATTTAGAATTTACTTTTGGTATGTTTGTGAGTTCCGTGCAGCAAGTTAAGATTACTGCATTTAGAGTAACAAAAGTTCTTAAAAATATTCGAATCATCATTCAAAAACTATTTCCGAAAAATGAAGAAGCAACGCGAAAGGAATAAGAATTTCTTTTTAACTTATTTTTAAATAAAAATTTTCTGAAAAAGATTTTCAAATTTAATGAGACTTTAAAAACACTGAATGACCTTATTAGAAAATCTAACGATCATTATTTTATTAGTTATGCCCTTGCCTGTATCCACTTTAAATATAAAATATTTTTTACCGTCCCCCATCTGTGTGTGAATAGCTTAAAAGATATAACTGCCAAAACTGAATCCGCCTCTCTTGGAGGTGAATCCAGTATTCCCTTTTATGCCTTCCTCGAGCTCACAAAACCGCGTCTTAGTTTACTTTCTGTATTCACTGCATCATTAGGGTATCTTCTGTACTACCCAATCAATCCAAATTTTTTTACTTTCTTTGCTCTAACTATTGGGACAGCCTTCGCAGCAGGCGGAGCCGCGGCTCTCAACCAGTGGATGGAAAAAGACGAAGATTCTTTAATGCCAAGAACCGCAAAGCGTCCTATCCCCTCTAAATTAGTTGAACCTGAATCAGCTCTCATTTTTGGAGTCTGCCTCTCTTCTTTGGGACTTTGCATACTTTGGTTAGGCACCAACCCCTGGGCATGCTCGCTTACCTTTGTTACTCTTTTTGTCTATCTGATAATCTACACCCCTCTTAAAAAAAAGACCCCATACGCGACCGAGATAGGCGCAATATCTGGTGCTCTGCCACCATTGATTGGATGGGTTGCAGCGTCTGGTGAACCATCAGCATATGGCTGGATATTGTTTGGCATTTTATTCACCTGGCAGCTTCCCCATTTTATGGCAATAGCATGGAATTTTCGGAAAGATTACGCCAAAGGAGGCTATCAGTTACACAACTTAGGTAAATCAAATGGCTATCATCTTGCCCGAAAAAGTTTGATTTACTCTGTCCTACTTACCTGCTTTGTTTTTTCTCCTTTCTTTGTAAATTCAAACCAACCAAATCCTGGAATATTGTACTTTATTTCGGCTGTATTCCTGTCCTTTTACCTGATTGTCCCCGCCGTACAATTTCTTACATCTAAAAACAGAGATAAATCAGCCCGCAAACTCTTCTTTGTAACGATAATATACCTACCTTTACTTTTAGCCATTCTTGTTATAGATCGCTTCCTTTGAACATGAAACAGAAAATAAAAAAACACCTGAACATATTTCAAGCCCTAGTTTTTACTACTTTTACATTCCTCCCCTTTCTCTTAGGAAGTTGCTCTAGAATAGATCACAAACAGTCTGCTTTAGATCCCAAAGGTTTGGTTTCTCAAAACCAGTATGACATATTCATGCTATCCGTTTGGATTACCATTTTCCTTTTCTGTGCAGTCGGTGGATGTTTATTGTTTGTATTGTGGAAATACCGAGCTAAGAGCCCCGAAGAAGCAATGGAGGTACCTCCCCAATCTCATGGAAATTCCAAAATTGAAGTTTCCTTAATTTTAGCTTCAACAATTATCCTTGTTATCCTTGCCATTCCTACACTGCAAGGTGTTGTTCTAATGAATAGGGTACCCGATCCCGAAGATTCCAAAACTTTACAGAAACTAAACTTAGATCGAAGTTCAATTGATGATGCAATCACTGTAAATGTTACCGGCAAACGATTTTTTTGGGTTTTTGAATACCCTCAATTTGGAATTGTAACTGCAAACGAGCTTGTTTTTCCAGCATCGAAAGCAGTTCGCGTCAATTTAAGAACCGAGGATGTTATTCACAGTTTTTGGTTACCCAAACTTGCGGGTAAAATGGATTTGATGCCTGGGCAAGAAAATTTTCTCTGGTTTATTGCAGATAAAGATAAAATTATTACTAAACAAGACGCCGATGGAAATCTTGTGAAATCATCAGTCGAAGATGCTATGCCTGCTGTTTTCAACGGTAAAATGAGGGAGAAAATTTTCGCTAAGCAAAACTTCACTGATGAATTTGAAGCGGTCGGTGGTTTATTTTACGGACAGTGTGCAGAGTACTGTGGAAATTCTCACGCATACATGTCATTCCGTGCTCTTGCACAGACAGACGATGATTTTGATTCTTGGGTTAAGAAGTTTCAGGATGCCCAAAATCCAAATAAACAACCAAAAGATTACAACCCAGAAAGTGAATACGCTGAGGGGAGCGTAGTTTCATTCCAAGACTCCACTGTTGGAGAACCTTTCACCAGAGAGTATACCGCCATAAAAGCAATCGCTAAAGGGCAAGCTCCCAATCTCAGTAAAAAATCATGGATAAAAACCAACTCTGATGATTACGAAATTGGCAAGAAGTTGTTTGGATCCCTTAATTGTGTTCAGTGCCACGCTATAAATCGTACTGGTCTAGGCTCAAAAGGACCCAATCTTACTTTATACGGATTACGAACCTCTCTTGCAGCGGGTTGGATGAGAAATGACGAGGAAAGCCTAAGTCAATGGCTTAAAAATTCAAACGATGTAAAATATGGTAACCTAATGTGGAATGGTGAAGGAGTGGATGACAACCATCCGCTGCGAAATCTCGAAAATGATGATGAGAAAGTCAGCCAATTGATTGCTTATCTTCTTAACCTTAAATAAACTTACTTCATTACTAAAGAAAAACCTTAATTTTCTAATACCATGGCTACTGAATCAGTAAAATATCTCAGCCCCGACGCTGACACCAAAACAGCAACAAAAGTATTTCCAAGACCCGATCAGCATGCTAAAGGATGGGTTAATTGGCTTACCACTATTGATCACAAGAAAATCGGTATAATGTATGGTGTTGCAGCACTCTTTTTCCTTTTGCTTGGGGGTGTGGAGGCTCTTCTCATACGATCTCAATTATGGAGTCACAACATGGAAGTGCTCACCAATCGGGAGTACAACCAAATGTTCACGATGCACGGGACAACCATGGTCTTTCTTGTAATCATGCCCTTAAGTGCAGCCTTTTTTAATTTCATTATGCCTCTTCAAATTGGTGCTAGGGATGTGGCGTTTCCTAGAATGAACACCCTGAGCCTCTGGTGCTTCATAGCAGGAGGATTAGTACTCAATCTTAGTTGGTTTTTTACCGGAGGTTCCCCCGCAATCGGTTGGTTTGGGTATGCTCCCCTCACCGATACTCGCTTTGCTGAAGTTTTAGGTGATATGGGGCCAGATTTTTGGATTTTCTCTCTTCAAATTCTTGGTATTGCGTCCCTACTTGCTTCCTTTAATTTCATTACTACCATCATCAACATGCGAGCACCAGGAATGACAATGATGCGTCTTCCGGTTTTTACTTGGATGACGCTGATCGTTAGTTTCCTTATTATTTTAGCTTTTCCAGCGATTACTGTTGCCTTAGTTGAACTGATGTTCGACAGAACATATGGAACCAATTTTTACGACTTTCTCGAAGGTGGGAAACCGCATCTTTGGCAGCACTTATTTTGGATCTTTGGTCATCCCGAAGTATATATCTTAATCCTTCCCGCAATGGGAATTGTTTCAGAAATTATTCCTGTATTTTCACGTAAGCCATTATTTGGGTATGGTTTAATTGTATTCTCTGGTGCCATAATTGGGTTTATGGGCTTTGCAGTATGGAGTCATCACATGTTCACTACAGGTATGGGAATTGTGGCAACTTCTGCTTTCTCGATCTTGACGATGCTCATTGCTATTCCAACTGGAGTTAAAATATTCAATTGGATTGGAACCATGTGGGGAGGACGAATCCGCTTCGAAACTCCTATGCTTTTCGCTCTTGGCTTCATAACTATGTTTATGGTTGGAGGATTTACTGGAATTATGCACTCTTCTGTTCCAATTGATGCTCAACACCAAGACTCCTATTTCGTGGTTGCTCACTTCCATTATGTCTTAATTGGAGGTGCACTATTTGGTTTGTTCGCAGGTTTTTATTTTTGGTTACCCAAACTAACTGGAAAAATGCTTAACGAGAAACTTGGTAAACTCGTTTTCACTCTTATGTTTATCGGTTTTAATCTAACCTTCTTCCCTATGCATTACCTTGGAATGATAGGGCAGCCCAGAAGAACTCATAGTTATAATGAAGGCCATGGCTTTGAAACCTGGAACCAAATCGCTACGATTGGAGCTTTTATTCTCGGTGTCGGCATCGCTATCGGTGTTTACCAATTTGTAACCGCTGCATTTAACAAAAAATTAAAATCAGCCGGTAAAAACCCCTGGGATGCAAGGACTTTGGAATGGACTCTGTCATCACCTGTCAAAGAGTATAATTTCTCCAGAACTCCAATCATTAAATCGAGGGATCAGGCATGGGAAAACAACTATGGTCCGAAAGAAAATCATTCAGGGAAAGAGCCTTTGGGTGATCATGGTGTTCACATGCCTGACCGCTCTTGGTGCCCACTTTTGACAGCTTTCGGATTATTTGTCCTAGTTATAGGAATGCTCTTTAGGCAAACAATCGAAATTTCGGGAAGTTTCTTTCTAACACCATATGAGACCGCAATAGGAGGTTGTTCAGTATTTGTTATTGGCATCATTTTGTGGGCCTTAGAAGGTCCTGCAGGTTACCATTTATTTCCCAAAGAAAACGAAGAATAATATCCTGTTAATTTAAAACTATGAGCGAAGCAGCAGCCCACGCAATTGATCATCATCACGAACCAGAAACAAGTACTGGAATCCACAATAAAAAAGTCCTTATGTGGGCTTTCCTTGGTTCTGACTGCATGTTTTTTGGCACACTTATTTCAACGCATTTAATCTATCGAAAAATCTCTGCCACAGTTGGGGGTAATTTTTTGGACATTCGTGATGTCTTCGATATCGAACTAACTTCTTTCAGTACATTCATCCTTCTTGCTAGTTCACTATTTATGGCCCTTGCGGTTTCCGCCATACACAAAGGAAATTTAACAAGCACTCGATGGATGCTTTTTGGTACAATTATTTTTGGGGCTATCTTCTTAGCCTGCCAAGTATATGAGTTTACTCATTTTGTGCATGCAACTGGCAATGAATTGACACTTTCTACTTACAGAGGAGAACCTCATGTATTTGGGTCAACTTTCTATGTTTTAACCGGTACACATGGCACACATGTGGCAATCGGAGTATTTTGGCTTGTTGGTTGGTTGGTTTATTCGTTTACAGGAAAAATGAGTACAGCAGATGCTATGGATGTTGAATGCTGTGGACTTTATTGGCACTTTGTGGACATTGTGTGGATCATAATCTTCCCAGTAGTCTACCTCATGGAATATGCTTTCTAACTTAGCCAACTTTTAAATTTTCTATTATGAGCGGACATTCCGAAGACCCAATAACTGAAGAAAGTAAAAGATTCTTTACTTTTTTTAATCTCTCCATGTTGCTCGTTGCCATTACAGGCATCGAGATTGTTATTATTTATGTTCAGACTTTTGACGGAGCAAGTATCATAGGTATACTATTCGCAACATCTATCATCAAATTTATCGGTGTTATTACCTGGTTTATGCATTTGAGATGGGACAAATTTTTGAACACAATCTTATTTCTTATGGGCTTGGTAATTGCAATATTTACCTATTTTGCAGTCATCTACATGTCCGATAATCCACCTGAAGTTCAGGACTTTTCAGTGTCTCAAATTGAAAACAAATGGTCAGATGTCAACTCCTACACAAAAGGAGAATTCGTTAAGCATAACGATTTCTTTTATGTTTCACGAAAGGATTTGTCCGCACCTACAGCTATCCCAAATGATGCAAAAGATAATGATTCTTGGGAAAAAGTTGAAGGTATTCCTCACCAGTTTATTTGGAAAGTCAGCAATGGTGACTTAATTGAAATAAATTCACTCAAACCAGAAAATCCATTTTTCCATCAATATCACCCGTCAGAGAAAGAAAATATTGAAGGTTCAAAAATTTCATTACTCTCTCAAAAAGCATCCGTCGAAGATTTCAGAATCAAAGTTCGCTCGGAGGCATTTTGGGTGGAAAATCAATAAGACAAAGTACAAAGCTGAATTTAGTGAATTCATCCTAAGATGAATTCACCAGTTACTCTAAGTCATTGGCATACTGAACCCGCCCTGATCGGTGGTCTCTTATTCGTATGTTGGTGCTACGCAATTTTAGTCGGACCTTACAGAAAAAGTCTGTCGATAAATTCACCTTACACTCGAAATCATACTCTATGGTTCTCCGCTAGCATTATATCCTTTTATCTTGCTGTTGGTTCACCTTTAGATCCGTTGGGAGAAAATTTTCTTTTTTTCGCTCATATGATACAGCATAACATTCTAATGTATCTGAGCCCTTTATTCCTGCTTCTTGGAATTCCTCAAAAACTCTTTGATAATTTCATTGAAAAAAGACCTTTTCTGGAAGTTTTTTTTAAATTCATTTTTCATCCTATTATTGCCGGATTGCTGTTCACATTGGTATTTTCATTTTGGCATATCGGAGCTTTTTACGAAGCTGCTATTCGCGACAAAACAATCCACATGGCTGAACACCTTTCAATGTTCTTTACATCGGTTGCGATGTGGTGGCCAATCTGTGGACCATCCAAAAGAATTCCTCCAGTAAGATATGGTCCACAAATGCTTTATGTACTTGCGATTATGTTGGGACAGACACCCATCTTTGCAATTCTTACATTTTCTAAAGATGTTTTATATGACACTTATTTTTACGCCGAAAGAGTAATGAACATTAGTCCGCTCGAAGATCAGAAAACAGGTGGAGTTTTAATGAAATTAGCAAATATGATTGTATCCGTGAGCGTTCTTTCTTCTATCTTTTATCGGTGGTCAAAAGAACAAAAATAAAAAGAGATACTCATAATCGAGAAACAAGTAATTCCCTTTCAAAGAGCATTTCCTTTGGAAGAGACTCTGCAAGTTGAAGGAACAATTCCTCGTGTCGAAGAGTTTGCATCCTCAACTTCTCTGGATCAATAAGCATTAACTTATTCCAATCTTCATCACTATACTCCAAACCTGACCAGTCTAAGTCATTTTTATAAGGGACCCACCCTAGCCTTCCCTCATGTGCTCGGCCTTGTCCAGTCGATCGCTCGACAATCCACCGAAGAACTCTCATATTATCTCGAAAACCTGGCCATAAAAATTTTCCATCCTCATCTTTACGAAACCAGTTTACATGAAAGATTCTAGGCTTATTTTTTAACATCTTACCCATTTTCATCCAGTGTTTAAAATAATCCCCCATGTTATAACCGCAAAACGGAAGCATTGCCATAGGGTCTCTTCTTAAATTCCCCAAAGCTCCCTCGGCTGCAGCAGTAGTTTCTGAAGCAAGAGTTGCACCTAAGTAAACCCCATGGTTCCAGTTGAATGATTGATATACCAAGGGAATATCCGACATTCTTCTGCCTCCAAAAATAAATGCTGAAACTGGCACACCATTCGGATTCTCCCACTCTGGATCGATGGTAGGACATTGCGATGCAGGAGCCGTAAATCGTGCATTAGGATGAGCTGCTTGAGATTCCATGCTTGGATCCCATTCTCTGCCCTGCCAATCAGTAAGACCATCAGGTGCCTCTGAGGTCAGACCTTCCCACCAAACATCTCCGTCTTTGGTCAATGCAACATTGGTAAACAAAGTGTTTTCTTTCATGGATTCCATAGCATTCGGATTAGTTTCCCATGAAGTCCCCGGGGCTACACCAAAAAAGCCCGCTTCTGGATTAATGGCTCGTAACATTCCATTCTCATCTGGTTTTAGCCATGCAATATCATCGCCAACCGTCGAAACTTTCCAACCTTTCATTGAATCTGGAGCAACGAGCATCGCCATATTTGTTTTCCCACATGCACTTGGGAATGCACCAGCAACATATGTCTTTTCTCCTTCTGGATTTTCCACCCCCAAAATAAGCATATGCTCAGCCATCCAATCATTATCCCGAGCCATACATGATGCAATACGCAAAGCTAAACATTTCTTTCCCAATAATGCATTGCCTCCATAGCCACTTCCATAAGACACAATAGTGCGCTGTTCTGGAAAATGAACTATATGAGTATTCTCTGGATTACAAGGCCATGGAACATCTTCACGACCTTCAGTAAGAGGAAAACCAACCGAATGCAGGCACGGCACAAAAAAATCTTTTTCTCCCATTAAATCCAATACTTGTTGTCCCATCCGGGTCATAATCTTTAAATTCAAAACAACATAAGGAGAATCGGTTACCTGAACACCAAACTGAGATAATGGCGACCCAAGAGGCCCCATACAAAAAGGAATCACATACATCACACGCCCTTCCATCGCACCTTTGAACAAACGTTTGAGCTTTGTTCTCATCTTTCTGGGCTCTTCCCAATTATTGGTTGCCCCTGCATCTCCTTTTCCGTAACTGCAGATGTAGGTTCTACTCTCCACTCTTGCCACATCTCTTGGATCAGATCGAACAAGATAACTATTTGGACGTTTTTCTTCATTTAGCTTGATCATTGAACCTTGTTCAATCATCAGGGAACTTAGTTCATTCCATTCCTCATCTGAACCATCGCACCAACGAACTTCGCTCGGATTACACATCGTAACCATCTTATCCAACCATTTTAGCAAAGCTTGATTTCGGGATTTAGTGCGATCATAAATAATTTTGTTATCTTCCATGATCTAACTCGCTAAGGACGAGAACATGGATAGTCAAACTTTCCCCACTTTTTTGCTTAAAATTGAGCTTTTTTCTATATTTAAAAAATCAAGTTTGCTTATTTTACTACTAAGATTTATCTCATTCATTTGTTTATGATTAAACAAAAAAGACATAGGGACGCCATTTTAGCATTAGAAGATGGAAGCATATTCAGGGGATTCCGTTTTGGAGCAGAAAAAACAACACAAGGTGAGGCTGTTTTTAACACTGCCATGACCGGTTACCAGGAAACCCTTACGGATCCATCCTATTTTGGACAAATCGTTACAATGACATCACCTCAGATTGGTAACTACGGAGTGAATCAAGAAGATGAAGAATCAAGCGGTCCCAAAGTTTCCGGCTTTGTGGTTCGTGAATTAAGTCCAGTAGTAAGTAACTGGCGTGCAACTGGTTCGCTGCATGAATACCTGAAAAAAAATGATATACCTGGAATCTCTGGGGTAGACACTAGAGCAATCACTAAAATCATTCGTGTACATGGTGCACTGAAAGCTTGCTTGAGCACGGAAAAAATAAGTGATGAGGGAGCAGTCAAACTGGCTCGTGATTGGGAAGGAATTATCGGCAAAGATTTCGTCAAAGAAGTTACCTGTAAAAATTCTTACACATGGGATGCATCTGGTGAAAAAAGTAAATCATTCACAGTTATAGGAACCAATCTGTCAAACGATACAGATAATCAAACTATGCATAGATTAGTCGCATTTGATTTTGGCGGAAAAAAAGCAATTTATAAAAACCTTAGACGACATGGATTTGAAGTCATTGTTCTGCCTGCTACGTCTTCTGCAGAAGAAGTAGTTTCCCATAATCCGGATGCAATTTTTCTCTCCAATGGACCTGGAGATCCATCCGCATTATCCTATGCTCATCAAACAATTAAGCTCTTATTAGACGACTATCCGGTGTTTGGAATTTGCTTGGGACATCAAATTCTCACACATGCGATTGGAGCTAATACTTACAAGCTCAAGTTTGGACATCGAGGTGCCAATCAGCCTGTAAAAAATATTGAATCCGAAAAAGTCTCAATCACTTCGCAAAATCACGGTTTCGCTTCAGATAAAGAAAAACTTGAAGAAATGGGTGCTATCGTTACGGAATACAATTTAAATGATCAAACAGTTTCCGGAATGAGACTAAAGGACCGACCAGTTTTTTCAGTTCAATATCATCCTGAAGCATCACCTGGTCCCAATGATGCAAATCATCTTTTTCAATCTTTTCATAAATTGGTCACAGAACATAAAAAACAAAAAACTGCCCACTAAGTTTTACTTTTTAATGAACCAGTAAACTAATGCTCAAATGCGGAATAGTTTACGACCCTGTCTTTAAAAAACATGAAACTGGGCCCCATCATCCGGAGCAATCAAATAGAGCTTCTTATATTTTTAACAAAATCCGGGAAAAGAATTTATATGAACCTACCAATAGGATTCCTGTTCGGACCTGTGAGCAAAAATCACTTGAATTAGTTCATTCCCCTTCTTATTTAAAAAAGGCAAAATTAGAAATTGAAAGTGGATCGGGACAGCTTAGTACCGGGGATACGGTAATCTGTAAAGATTCATGGGAAATTGCATCCCTAGTAACTGGAGGCTTAATCGAAGCGGTTAGTCGCGTTACTGAACAAAAGCTTAATAATGCCTTTTGTATATCACGCCCACCTGGACACCATGCAAATTCAGTTAAAGGAATGGGATTTTGTATATTCAATCACATCGCTGTAGCTGCCCGATATGCTCAAAAAGAACTTGGGTTAGAAAAAATTCTCATTGTTGATTGGGATGTACACCATGGTAATGGAACTCAGGATATTTTTTATGAGGATGATTCCGTTTTTTTCTTTAGTACTCATCAATCTCCCTGGTATCCAGGAACAGGTGAAATAAGAGAAACCGGCAAAGGAAGAGGATTAGGATTCACTAAAAATCTACCCTTCTCTCCCGGAGCAGGACGAAAAGAAATTCTTGAATTTGCTTTCTCCTATGAACTCCCCAAAAAAGTTTCCAACTTCAAACCTGATCTTATCTTAATTTCTGCCGGTTTTGATTCTCGAATTAAAGATCCACTTGGACAATTTACATTGGAAGATAATGATTTTTATGACTTAACAAAGATAATCCTAAACTTGGCGAATGAGTATTGTGATGGAAGGATTGTTTCTGTTCTGGAAGGAGGATACAATTTGGGAGGTCTGGCAAGCGCTTCAATTTCTCACTTAAAAGCACTAACAGGACAAGAAATATAGAAATATCAAAAAAAACATCAGGAAATTAGACAAATTAAAAATATTGAGTTAATATAGACTACAAAATTCATTTATAATTAACACACTGCACCTTCGACATAACTAAATAATTTACCCGCAAAGGAAGGAAAATTGCAGAAAAGTTTTTGCGAATTTTAAAAAGTGCCGCTTTATGGCACTTTTTTTTTGCAGAACTTTATAATTTGTTTTTTAAACCGACTCTCTTGACTAATTCATTAGAAGATTATACCAAGAAATTATGTTACGCGGAATTTCACCTCTACTTAGCCCAAAACTTTTGGAAACAATTTACCGAATGGGTCATCATGATGAAATCATTTTTGGTGATGCACATTTTCCAGGAGAAAGTTGTAATAATAATATTATCAGAGCAGATGGCCTGAGAATCGACAATTTATTGGATGCAATTCTGCCATTATTTGTTCTCGATCATGTAATTGAACAACCAGTAATGATGATGGGCCCATTGCCCGAAGACAAAGCAAATCCAAAAATTGCGGCCGATTATCAAAAAGTACATGACGGATACGATGAGATTGTGAAAAAGCATTATCCGGACACTGCCCCGATCGCCCAAGTTGATAAATATGACTTCTATGACCGTACGCGCAAAGCTTTCGCTGTCGTAATGACGGGAGATACCAGAATCTACGCCAACATTATCCTTGCTAAAGGGGTTACGACTTGGTAGGCGACTCAATGCTTAAAGGACTTTATGCCCTTTGCTTATCCCCTCTCATTTCATTTTGGAGTGGATGTTTTGATGAAACTTTTGATCTAACGGAGGCTGCTGATCTAACCGACCCTCAGGAGTATAACTCGAACCAGATATTCTTTAAATACCCCAAAAACTGGGAG
>CBFIBI010000040.1:19820-20082 GCA_965660725.1 Opitutales bacterium | reverse complement strand
GAGAAAACATTAATAAACAAAACGAAGAGATTGAAAAGAAAATGGAAACATCAATTTTAGGCGGTGGATGCTTTTGGTGCACAGAAGCAGTGTCTGAACATCTTGACGGAGTTAAAGAGGTCATTTCTGGTTACGCTGGCGGTGAAATTCCAAATCCTACATACAAACAGATTTGTACCGGTACAACAGGGCATGCAGAAGTTATTAAAATTATTTTTGATCCTGAAATTATTAGTTACAAAAAAATACTTGATATTTTTGG
>CBFIBI010000040.1:0-19810 GCA_965660725.1 Opitutales bacterium | reverse complement strand
GACAACCTTAAACCGCCAAGGTGCGGATGTCGGTACCCAGTACCGTTCAACGATAATGTATTTATCAGATGTACAAAAAAAATTTGCAATGAAATGGAAAACTAAATTAAACGAAAATTTAATAGACCCTGTTGTAACCGAAATTGTACCAGCACCCACTTTTTACGAGGCTGAAGAATATCATCAAGATTACTATAAGAAAAATCCTAACCAAGGGTATTGTAATTTTGTAATACGACCGAAACTTAAAAAATTAAAACTTGAGTAGAATAAAATTTGGTTGATCAGTTTTAATGCTAAAAGTTGGATCCTGATGTAAATAGGTTTTAATTTTTTGCCTAGAAAATATTTCCAAAATTTAAGAAATGAAATCTTGTGAAATTATTTAATGAGAATTCTTTTATGCTTCTGTTCCGTATTTTTAGCAAGGGAGCAAGCTATGCGTAAATCAATTTTCTCATAAAATTAATTTTTTCTGATTACCCATTTCTCATAAAATTGAATTAAATTCTGCATAAGCAGATTAATTTTTAATTTATTCTTCAATGAGTTATTTTCTACAACTTAAATTTTATTATAAAACTACAATAACTTTTGTATAATTTTATATAAACGAGCCTTTTTTTAGTTAAAAATAGTTTTTTATATTGAACTTAACAATGAAATAAATTAAAATTTATGTAATTCAAAAATTGTAATTCTATAACAAATTTTCAAAATTTTCAATTATATGAAAAATTTTCGAGAACAATGTATCCAAAATACTAACTTTTTAGATAACTGGTTTGCCAATGAAAATGGTAGCCCTGCTCAGCTAAGCCTTATATTTGAAAGTATTCCTGGAGTTTCATTCTTTGTTAAAGATGTGAGCCATCGGTTGATCTTTGCTAATCAAAGTTTATTAATGAGATTTGGTCTCGACCATGTAGAGGATTTGAATGGTAAAACCGATTTTGACCTTTTTCCACCAAGACTCGCCGAACATTTTAGAAGAGATGATCGCATTGTTTTCGAAACAAAAAAACCCAAGTTAAATATTTTGGAACTTTTTTTTAACAAACAGGGATTACCTGGATGGTGTTTAACAAATAAATATCCAATGTTTGATAAAGATGGTAGTGTAATTGGTCTAATGGGTACGGTGAGACCACACGATGACGGAGAACTTAAATGGGAAAGAGATGACGGAATTGGGCGTGCTGTAGGATTAATTCGCCAAAAGTTCAGAAAGGATCTTGCAATAGCTGATTTGGTAAAGGAATCAGGCCTTAATCATAGAAAACTCCATCGAGGTTTTATCGAACTTTTTGGCATTGCACCAATGCAATTTATTACTCGAACCAGAATTGAAGCTGCCTGTGATGATCTATTAACAACCAACAAAAAACTTGTTACGATCGCTAAAGAAAATGGTTTTTATGACCAAAGTTCTTTTACTCAGCATTTTCGCAGGCAGATGAAAGTTACACCTCTTAAGTATCGCAAACGAAAAGGATTTGCGTAAGTGCTTAAATTCCTTTTGAGAGAACCTTAATTCTACGCGTGTAAACTTCTGAATTTTTCTCCGCTATTTCCCACCAGTATTCTTCTGGGGTAAATCCCTTTGGTGTAGGTATAAGACCTTCCTCAAACGCGGATATGGCACTTGCTCCTTCTGATGTAAGTACTCTTATCATCACATCAATTACATCTGGAAAAGCATAATGTTTAGAATGTTTTCCTGATTGTTGATAATCTATATTGCTAGTGGCGAAATATTCATAGGGCGGACTTCCGCCCCCAGTCGAGGCATTAGTATCAGGAAAGATTTGAAAAAGGTTGCCTGTAGCAAAACTGTTTTTTTCAATTAAAAAAGCTCTAATGCCAAAATCTATTATATTAGCTGAAAGTGAAAAATCTGTAGATGGCCCATTTGGTGAATCAAAAATTGGGTTATTGATGTTGCTGGGTTTTCTCATACCATTTGAACCCTGTCTGTATGAATTGGAACTCGGGTGTAAATTGTATCCTGCTTGAAAAGTTTCGATGCTACTGACATCAGACCTAAATAATTGATATCTTGCTCGAGAAGTTGAGGAAGATGTTAGACCATACCGAATAATTTGGTAGCTAATCGCACGTGCTCCACCATTATTTTGTATATCATTATCCAATTCTGGTGCTTGGGTAAAAAAGCGCAAAAAAGTGCCTCCAACCCCAAAGCGCGAATCCATAATGTCTAATTGATTATTTGCTTGAGCAATTGCGTCATTGGGCCCATTCGACCAATCACTTGGAATAATTCTGAGGGATTCATTATCTGGCTTTCCCACCGCTGCTTCAATCCATTCACCGCTATTATCTTTGTCTTCAAGTAACGAAGCGGCTAACCAGACATTCCCATCATTTTTATAAACTGCACATTGCAAATCTTCTTGAATACGGTCTAAGATAAAGTGTGCGATTTGATTCGTTTCCAAATCTCCAGATGCCTGTGTTTGGGTTCTCACGACCTGAGAAGTAATATTCAGTAGCATACCTGCTAGAATTGCGGTAACTGATACAGCAACAAGAAGTTCTAAAATAGTAAAACCTTTGGAAGTTTTATTTTCGAATTGTTGTATCATCCAGTTTGAAAACTAGTATTTTAGATTCCTTAGATCAAGTAGCTTATCATTAAGGAGTTATATTCTGTTGCCGAGTACTTGTCCCATTTTCGCGTATAACTCCATTCCTCTTTGAGTAGCCTCTAATAAATCGTTTTTAAGGGATACCTTGCCTTCCTCAAAGATTGTGATCACACAAGATCCTCCAAAAAGGAAATACCCGTATTCATCCCCTTTTTTAACAATGCTAGGAAAAGTACATGAGGTTTTTACCGAGCCGACGCAGGTTGCTCCTATTAAGAATGTCGCCACATTTCCAACAGGAGAATTTTTAATAAAAGAAAGAAACCTTTTATTCTCCCAAAAAATTCCTATTCTTTTGCTTAGTGCAATTGGGTTAACTGAGTAAAGAAAACCATTTAATAAAGTGGGTTTCGTCACATTTCCTTCAACGGGAAAATGAAAACGATGGTAGTCTACAGGGCATAACCTGCTAATTACTAGTGTTCCCTTCAAGTAAGGTTTGGCTAGTTCATTAGATCCAAATAATGATACCAAGTCAAATTTCTGTCCTTTTGCAAAAATATGATCGATTTTCGATACATCTTGAAATCCTAAGTGACGTCCGTCGGCAGGAAATACTACTGAAGATGGAGCTAAATCAACGGGTCTTGATTCTTCTTTTAGCTTCCTACTGAAAAAGTCATTGAATGATTTGTAAGTGGCTGGTTTTGATAAAAATTCATCTGGATTTAATTTATATTTTTCGATGAATGGAATAATCTTAGAAGCACTGGAAGCACGACTCATTTTTCTTCCATACCAATTTGAAAACCAAGCTCTTTTCACGGCAAACCATAAAGTTATTTTGCCTGGCGTGGTTTCATAGATGAACCTCAACCATTTTTCACCGTATACATCTTCAGAAACGATTTCACCTGTCTCACGGTCTAAATATTTTATATCCTCGATCATAGACCGTGGATTATCGCATTACATCTATCTTGTTAGAGAGTAAGAGGATTATCCTTTTACAATTTTGCCTGCTTTTATTGCTTTAGCAGAGACCCACATTCTTTTAACTTGGCCACTTGGTAATTTAACCCTAATTTTTTGCACATTAGGTCGAAAAGTTCTTTTGTTGTTTTTGACAAGCTGCAAACCAATCCCACCAGCTTTTTTGCTGACACCTTTATGAATGATTCGACCACCAACCTTAGGTCGCTTTCCTGTAATTGCACAAACTCTAGACATGGGTATAAAATTGTTAAAAGTTTATTCATGACGAAATTATGCCTATTTGACAAGATTAAATATAAAAGATGTGATCTGCATTAGATTTTAAGCCTATGATTATCTGGTTTCCAAAAATGTAGTATTATTAGAGTCAACTTGAACGAAGTAAGCCTTTAGGTTTTTTTTTGATTCTAGGAATTTTATTCCAACTTCTTTTCCCATAACCAAAGATGCAGAAGCTAGTGAATCCGCTTCTATTCCAGTAGGTGCAATCACAGAAACTTGAGATTTGTGTGTTAAGCCCAATCCCGTTCTAGGATCAATAAGGTGAGAGTATGTTATTCCATTAATTAAAACTGACTGCTCGATATCCCCCGATGTGGCAACAGCAGTATTAGCCAGGTGTAAAATAGGAAGTTCAGGGTGCTTATGTCCTCCTATTTCGATTTTCCAACCTTTACGGTTTCTCGGCGCGTCTCCTATAACAAGATCGCCCCCTGCATCAATCAAGACTCGTTTGACGCCCTGATTTCTTAAAATCTTAAGCATGCTGTCTGCGGTATATCCCTTTGCAATTCCGCCAAGGTCAATAACCATATTGTCTTTAAGAATTTTTCCTAACTGTCTATCGGGTCGAATAATCAAATTTTGGTAGCCAACTCTAGCTATCGCATGTTTTAGCTTTATTTGGTCGGGCATTTTTTTCTTAAATCGTGCAATTCGCCATAATCTGGAAAGCGGGCCAAGCGTTACATCAAAACAACCTTGAGTTTCAACAGCAAGTTTCTGACTTTCGTTTAAAATGTAGCTCAGTTCTGAAGATAGATTGAAAAATTGATTAACTTTTGAGTTAGACACAAATCGAGATAATTCGCTTTCGCTATCGTAATCGCTGAAAATAGTATTTAGTCTATGTGCTTCACGAAAAGCAGATTTGGCCGCTTGCTCGGCGATTTTTCTAGAGTCTTCATCGATATATATTCTAAAAAGTGTACCCATACATGATTCAGAAAAGCTAATAATATTCTGAGCATCGTTTGCTGTAGAAAAATTGGCGAAAGCCAGAAGAGGAAGAAACCAAAATTTTAATGTAAATTTTTGTGAGTAGATAATGTAACAATAACTGAATATTCTTTTCTTATGCAAAGATTTTTGGGATAAAGAAAGATTATGTTTATATATACTTATTAGTTATTATGAAATTTTATCATTATCTACTTTTTTTAATTTTTACAGAAAATCTCATATCTAAACCCGATTTTATTCGGGATGTTAAACCTATACTCGAGCATAACTGTGTAAGCTGTCATAGGGAGGATAATGCGAAAGGGAAAGTCCGACTTGATACTAAAGCTGCAGCATTTTCTGGAGATGATGTTATAGTTCCCGGAAAATCTGAAGACAGTTCAATATATTGGACTACAACATTACCACTTGATGACGAGCTTGTAATGCCTCCATTTGAGAATGAAGAAAAAGACTACCCACTACGAGATGAGGAAAAGGAAATTCTCAAAGATTGGATAGATGCAGGTGCAGAATGGCCGGATGATGAAATTCTTGAACCAAGAAAAAGATTGCCTAAGATCATTACTTTTGCCGAGCATGTACAGCCAGTTCTGGAGCAAAACTGTGTGGCTTGTCATTACGAAGGAAAAGTCAAAGGCGATTTAAGGTTGGACAGTTTTGAGCATGCCTTTGAATCAGAGCATGTAATTGTTCCAGGTGAACCTCTCGATAGTGATCTTTGGGTTTTATGCACATTGCCTCAGGATGACGAAATGTTTATGCCGCCTGAAGGAAATGATCCACTTTCAGCTACTGATCTTTTTATGCTTAGACGTTGGATCGAAGAAGGTGCAGAATGGCCAGAGTCAGCTCAACTTTCACCCAAAAAGAAAAACTTCACAGTTTTAGGTGCAATGCCTAAAGATTTGTATAAAGAATTGGGTTTTAAAGCCGGGCAAGTTCAGGACGAATTTACCGGTTTTAGGCAGGATATCAAAACATCTGATTTAACTTTTGAAATGTTGCCGGTTAAGGGTGGTATTTTTAATATGGGTAGTGACCCTGATGACGAAAGGCGAGGTAAAAACGAGTTGCTCAGCCATAAAGTAAAAGTGTCCGATTTCTGGATGGGAAAATATGAAGTTACTTGGGATGAATATGAGCTTTGGATGATTAACTTAGATAAGGATAATCGGGAATATAACAAAGCTACACCAACCAAAGGGGATGCACTAGCAGATGCTGTAACCAAACCTACAGCACCATATACAGACATGACGTTTGGTATGGGGAAGAGCGGACATCCTGCAATCTGTATGACTCAATTGTCAGCTAAAATGTATTGTATGTGGTTGAGTGCAAGAACGGGTAATTTTTATCGCTTGCCCACCGAAGCTGAATGGGAATATGCATGCAAAGCTGGAACTGAGACAGCTTACAGTTACGGAGATGATCCTAATGAACTCTCTAATCATTCATGGCATTTAGGCAACAGTCGCTTCAAGTACCAAAAAGTGGGACAAAAGTCCCCTAATCCTTTTGGCTTATATGATATGCACGGAAATGTTTGGGAATGGGTACTTGATCAATTTGTTCCTCCATCCAAGCAAGCTCCTAAAGGTGTGCTCAATAATCCATTGGTTTCGCCCAATACATTATACCCAAGGATTGTGAAGGGAGGTTCATGGGATGATGGTGCTGAAAGTCATAGAAGTGCTGCAAGGATGGGCTCCGAAGAAGCGTGGAAGCAGCAGGACCCTCAAATTCCCAAAAGTGTTTGGTATCATACAGACGCAATTTTTGTTGGCTTCAGGGTCGTTAGACCTAGGAATATCCCAACTATTGATGAAGTTGAAAAATTTTGGCCTTCAGAAGCTGATATTTTAGCCATACCATCTCGCTAATTTTCGTTTTTAAAGTTGCATCTTAGATCAAAACGGGCTCCTTTGTATAAAGTCGCCCTATGAAACAAAGACCCTTATGCTCCTGTGATATAAAACCAAGATCACAAAAAGGCTTTGCGTTAGTGTTAGCTCTTTCTTTGATGAGCTTGGTTTTCTTGCTCGTTGTTTCGCTAGTAAGTCTAGTTGGAACAGATTTAAACTTATCTGATTTGAGGAAGCAAAAAATATTGGCACAAGCTAATGCCCGTATGGGAATGATGGTTGCCTTAGGAGAAATCCAGAAACATTTGGGACCAGATACCAGAGTTTCTACTACGGCTGATATTTTAGATGAAAGAGTGGAAACAAATGACTTTTATTTAAATCAAAATTATGACCCTAATTTGTCCGTTTCGAGCGGGATTGATTTAAACGAGGATGGACAATACAACAAAACACCTTTCGGCCAGCGATACTGGACGGGTGTATGGAAGCACCGGGGTAAGAGTAAAGGTGGACTGCAGCCCGGTGCCCGCCCAACCCCAAATATTTTAGAAACGGGAAATTCCGTCAATAAAACCATCATGCCTGATTCCGAATACGATCCTCATCCAGCCGTTGAGGTTGCATGGTTGGTAAGTGGTAATGAAGGCTACGAAAAAAAATTAGCTACACTTCAAGGTACTTCTGACTATGCAACAACTTTGGATTACATTGAAATTCCTGATTCGATTGAAAAAGAACAAAGATATTTTAATGGTAGTCAAACATCGTACGGATTGGAGGAAAACGCGTGGTTGGATTATCAGAAAGTAGTTCAAAACAACCTTTCAAATTTGGACACTTTAAATTACAACCCTCAATACTATCATCCACTAATTGAGCTGCCTGATCCAGATGATAGTCAATACCCCAATCAGACTGTATGGATGTTGAAGAAACCTTTGCTCAAAGCAACTTATGACTCTTCCAATCCATCAGACTGGAAAAATCATCTTGCTGCAGAGCCCGTTAAGGTAAGAAAAACGAATTTTGAAATACCAAGAGAAGGCTCATCTTCTTCATTTCAGTCAGCTTCTTATGCATATTGGGTTGGAGATGAAGGTGTTAAGACAAAAGTAAATATCACCAACCCAAAGAAAGGGGAAAACGCTTGGGATGATCTTGCTGTTGCTTCTGAGCCTAATGTAGAGGCTGGTTTTAATATTTCTTTTGCCTCTTCAATCAAAAATAAAAAACAAAATATTTTGTCTCTTGGAATGTTTTCAGAAATGGATGAGGTATCCGGAGATCAGATATCAAAATCAAACAGCATGGCTGCTAATTTTCATGGACTCACTTCTGATTCCTACGGAGTGCTTGCTGATACACGCACAGGTGGATTAAAAAGAGACCTCAGTTCCGCATTTGCTATAAAATCAGATTCATCTACTTCCGCATGGGAAAAAGATTTTAAAGGATATCTTTATCAGGACCGAATTTATTACATGAAGAATATATCTTTCCAGCCAAATGCTTTTGCAAATGTATGGAATGATCAATCTTCCGGTCAATTTTCCCCATCAATTGATGACAAAAATGCCATCCTGACGGGTCCTAGATGGTCAGTACTGAAAGATTTTCATAATAAATGGGAAGATTTAAAATCATCCTCATCGATGCTCACTGAAGATGAGTTACTCCCTGATGACTTTCCTAGAATAATTGGTGATAATAATGTGGTTTTTGCGGAAAGGCCCAATAATCCTAATGGTGAACTTCAAGTTTCAATTCGTAACTTGGTTGATAATTTTAACCATTTTGCTGAAACCACCTTCAAGCCAGAACCCAAGAATCATTCGGTTTTACCGGTCCTAGTGGAGTTAAAGTTTTCTGCAGTACCCACTTGGACTGGTGGACGACTTGCACTTGCAATGTATCCTTCAGTTGCATTTTGGAATCCTTATAATTTACCTATTAATTTAAAGGACATATTCATTGAAGTTCCAATAAATGTGCATATGTCCGGTTTCAATTCCAAAGAATGGGATTTGTTCGAGAAATGGTATATCCATAATCCTAATGCAACAGCAAGTTATATCCCTTATGATCTTACCACGAGCTCTACTACGATGCCTACGCAGAACTGGCAAGTACCTAGTGGGACTAGACCATATATCGACACTAACGGAAATGGTAGGTGGGACCCAGGCGAACCTAGAACTTGGATACCACGCCCACCCCGCCCTGGAGGAGGAGGCGGCGGCGGAAGCGTGCCCAATCGTTTTCGTTTTCGTCGAGCTTGGATGCTGGATAATCAATTTAATTTGAGGGATATTAACCACCCTCAGGGTGGAAATTACGCTGCCTTTAGAAACGATACGAGATACACCGGTTTTCCACCAGATTCACCTCCTTGGGCAAATACTTCAAACGGAACTGTAAAAAAATATCACTTCTTTAGGAGTCTTAAGCAAGATAGTGCTAATTTAAGCCCATCTTCTCCTAAAGCTGAAAGACATTTACTTTTGAGAATTCCAAGCTTGCAGTTGGACGCAGGTGAAAAGTCTCATTTCGTAATTTCGCAAGACAAAACATGGGAATGGACTGATTTAGTCAATGGTACTATACCTCAATTTATTGAAGCTCGACTTTCCAAGGGGGACGAAGGACTTGCCAACGCCTTAATATGTAAAACAGCATTTACAATGACAGAGACTGAGCCCCTAACAATAAACTTCTGGATTCATTCGATAAGAGGGGTAAATCGTGTTGTGAAAGAAGATTTTGATCCACGAACGGCCAAAAGAATTCAAAGCAGTTCATATTTTAGACCTCAGGGAATAACTGTTTATGGAAATGACCCAAGACTTTATTCTTTGGATCAGTTAAGAATTTTAAAGAAAATTTCCCGTGAATTTAGAATCGATTTAGGTGGTGGACATTTAGATTTTTCTCAGGCAGCACTACTTGCTGATACAACCTTGTCTCATACATCTGAATTTTTAGTCGGAAATGGCTTCCGTTTGAGATGGAAATTTCCTGGTACTAGTGATTCCGTCGTTTTTAATCAGTATAACCCCAGATCATTGATAGATAGCCTACAGGAAGGCTATGGCAATAATTGGAGTGTTGAACATTTTAATGGCACACACTTCAAAGGTAAAGGCAGGTTTCATCAAACCTATGAAAGAAACAATTTTAGCTTTTACACGGCGCCAACTCATGGTGAAGATTTAGATCCGGCAGTTAACTTTACTTCTGTTGCATCTCATGGACCAGGCTTTGAAGCTGAAATAACTCTCGATGCTATAGTTCCCAAGGCAGGGATGTCGAATAGCGTCGGTTTTTTTCATGAGCAATCGCAGATTGGTTCAAGTATGGGTAGTTCTGACAGGGCCATAATGTTTGATCTTCCCAGATCCCCCTTATTGTCTATTGCTCAATTTAAACATACAAACTTAAATAATTATTCTCATGGTCCAAGCTACATAATCGGAAACTCATATGCTTCTCCCCAGGTAGGAAGATATAAGACATGGGCTCGGGTGCGTGCTTTGACTGCACAACCCAAAGGGTCAATGGATATTCGTGGTCAAAATGCAAAGTTTAATTTTTGGACAGACATACCCGGAATTGGTCGCACATTAATTAAGCTTTTTCCATGGCAAAATAATTGGAATTTTGAATACGGAGCAATAAGGGATGATGATGCGCAAAATGAACATCAAAATATTACAGTAGATCATAGTTTTTATTCAAACAGAGCAATTTTTGATGGCTATTTTTTAACCGGCCTTGAGAATCAATATACCATTTCCCAAATTCCAACTAGTAATATTGCGGGTGAAAGAATCCGACCTTTTAGGAACCCTCGTTTGATTCCTTTTCTTCGCAAAGATTGGTTTGATAATGGAAATTGGAACCTTTCGAAATATGATCAAAAAGATAATATTAAATTAACAGACTCAGAAAATCGTGAGTTTCGATATCAAACTTTAGCATCCGATATTTTACTCGAGGGAGCATTTAATATTAATTCAACTTCAGTGGATACATGGGTAAGTCAATTATCTGCTTTAAAAGGAGTCCCAGTCCCAGGTCATTCTTATCCATCATCAGAAACACCAATACCCCGATTTCTAAGTCAAAGCAAAGAGAATACTTGGAACAAAATAAGGTCATTGGACGATTCTGAAGTACTCTTATTAGCTAAATCTTTGGTAAAACAAATTAAATTAAGAGGTCCTTTTCTTTCTTTATCCGATTTTGTAAATCGAAGAATTCAAAGTGAAGTAAAAGAAAGCTTAATATTTTTACCTTTTTTTGAATGGCCCAACGAGACTCGAAATTCAAGCCTTGGACTAAGAGGTGCATTACAGGCATCCATAGCAGATGCTAAAATAAATCAAGGAGGTTTTCAGTTTAATTTAACGGATGGGACTATGGGTAATCCTTCTATTCCGAAAATTCCTACTTCAAGATTTCAGTCAAATTATTTTCTAAACTCAATATTCCAAGATTCAACATATTTATCACAAAGTAATTTTCAGTCATCTGAATTCGGATTACATGCTGTAACTAATCGACTTTACAGCAATCCAAATTCTGGAAGTAGTTTAAAAAGAGTTGTTTATACTCAACCAGCAACCCAATTTGCAAATGTCAACAATCCAAATTGGCCTCTTGATTTTGTAACTTATCCCCAGTCGTGGGGTATGGGAGTGGAGGATCGGGAAAATGTACAGCCCCCGTATGGAATACCCGGTTATGTGACGCCAGCAACTGGTGGGGCAGCAGATAGAGTTCAATATAAGATGTTTTATTACAAGAATACATTTACCAATGGAGAAGCACCAGACAATCTACTTGCCGTTGAAAATGTGGCGTCCGCAGCCAATAAACCGGGCTGGGTTTCACAGGCAGATATCCTCACACCATTAGCACCTGTTGCTACCGCGCGTTCCGATACTTTTACGGTTCGGGTTATGGGCGAGAATCCTGGTTCAGTTGATCAACCTTTTACCTCGAGGGCGTGGATTGAGCTTACCGTTCAAAGAATCCCAGATTATGTAAAGTCGGACCTGGATGCTCCACACCACCGACCCCATGAACCCTTTGAAGACAAAAATTTTGATGGCATGTGGAATGGAAGAGATGAACATTGGCTTGACCTTAATCAAAATAGCAGAGACAAAAATGGTAATGATAGAACATCCGGAGTTGAAGCAGGACCAGATCTTCCGGGTGTTGGTAAGACTGGAGCCAGTGACCTTTTTGTCGACGGTTTAAAATCTGATTTGAAATTAAACCAGGATCCAATGGAAGAAACCCTTTCTAATCCAGATAAAGATATATCTTATCAGGGCATCAATCAGCGTTTTGGAAGAAAATTCAGGATTGTAAAATTTCGTTGGTTGAACGAAAAGGATGTTTAATTAGAAATTATTCATCTTATTGATTGATTTTGTTACATGAAAAAATCTATTCTTTGGTTGTTGTTATTATTTGGAGTGACTGATCCACACAAGGTAATTGCTTCTGATAATAATCCAGCGTTTATCTTATCTGCAGTTTTTTGGGAGAAATACAAAAGCGAAACATTTTCATATGCTCCATGGGGCAATGATGATGAGGCTAATGCAACAATGGTTGATCTTTCGGTTGGCTCTAGTGCACTATCAAGAAAATTTGTATTTTATGGAAAAAATAAGATAAATTTTTTTAATAAGCAGAGGCCAAGAGAATGGGAAATTGAAGATTTTAATTCCTCTAAAATTAAAAAGGACTTACCATTAGTTGCTGAATTTCAATTACCTGAATTTAATGAAAGTACACAGGAATTTGTATTACTATTTACTAATAAAAAGAAAAATGGAATGTGGAAAATTTATCCCATAGCTTTTTCTAGAGATGAAATTCCATATGGAAGTTATAAATTTATTTCACAGTCTCAAAATTCACTATATCTTTTTTGGGGAGACAAGAAATTCACTTTACATTCAGGAAAGACTCATGTTGTGAACACTTCTTTAAAAGATGGTAGAAATGTAGTTGCCCTCCAAGCTATGATTCAACGGTCCGGCCAGTACACAGAGCTACTAAATCAGAGATATAGGCATTCTGCTAACATGAGAGGATTATTTTTTCTTGGAACCAATCGGAATAAATTAACTGTTAAAAAATTGGTGGAATTTAATAGACCATTATCTTATGCATCCGGATATGGATTAGCACCTACCCAAAATCCTTCTACTGTGGAACCAAAATTAAGATTAGAGTAAGGCTACTTGTATTTTAATTCATCTTTACCCGCGATAGTGCGGTAGTAACATCCGCTTCTGGGTAATCCATTTTTATCTTTGGTGTGACAAGCACCTTTTCCCATCGGTTTTACTCGATATAAAAGAGAGTTTTGTTCGCAGTTAACGCACACTTCTTCTATGGCTAAATAGTCACCTGAAGTTTTTCCTTTAATCCAAAGTTCATTCCTGCTTGTGCTCCAAAAAGTAGCCATTTTTTCATTTAAAGTTGTTTCCAAAGCAAGTTCATTTGCATATCCAACAATAAGGACTTCTCCTGTACTCGAGTCCTGAGCAACCGCGGGGACCAAATCCTCACCACAACTGGCTACTTTTTTAAGTTTTGTGAAATCAATCTTTAGTGTTTGCCCTTCCTCTATTTCGTGATTGCTCATGAAAAATAGGAAATATTAAAGATGCAGTTGTTCAAGAAAACAATTTACAAAACGTTTAATTCCTGGCATGGCGAGATCAGCTGCATTTTGAACATCCTGATGTGATAATTTGTTTTCAGTCATTCCTGACGCCATATTGCTGATGCATGAAACTCCAAACACTTTCATTCCGTATGCATTTCCAAGCATTGCTTCCGGTACGGTAGACATTCCTACAGCATCTGCACCAAGAATTCTCAGCGCACGAATTTCGGCAGGAGTTTCAAATGCAGGTCCACTCAATGCTGCATAAGTCCCTTCGTGAATGGATAAACCTTCCTTTTTGGCAGCTTTTTGAGCAAGATTTATGAGGTTACGATTATAAATAGAGGTTTGATCTGGGAACCGAGGTAAAGAGCTATCCTTTATGGGACCAATTAAAGGATTTCCACTCATGAAATTTAAATGATCGGACAAAATCATTAGATCCCCAACTTTTAATTCATTATTTATTCCCCCTGCAGCATTAGTTAGAATTAAGTTTTCAATTCCAAATAAATAACCGATCTCTATTGGTAATTTTATTGGGTTCCATCCATCTCCCTCATACCAATGTCTTCTGCCCTGAAATAAAAGAATGCTTTTATGATTAATTTCGCAAAGCCGAAGAATACCATCATGCCCTTTCACTGTGGTGGATGACATGCCGGGAATATTTTTGTATTCTATAGATTTGGAATGAGGAAAAATCTCTGCAAGTTGATTCCAACCGGAACCGCAGACTATCAGAGTTGCTGGGGAGATCTCCCCCCAAACATCAATAAGGCTCGATTTTACTTTATTTGAATCTGGCTCACTTTGGATTCCATTAACCATAGTTTAATTGAAAATTGTCGGACATTATCGATAAATGGTTCCGTTTGTCATTCTTATTGCTAGGTTCAGTGTGTCCAATAATTTGAGCATCTATATCAAATGTCCTTGATATGGATATTATTTCGTCTGCAGAGTTTGGATCACAATATATTTCGAATCTATGGCCCATGTTGTAAACCTGATGCATTTCATGATCTGTTGTTCCTGAAACTCTTTGAATTTCCTGAAAAAGAGGAGGTGGAGTAAAAAGGTTATCTTTAATATGGTGAACATTCATTCCAAATCTCTGGCATTTAGTTTGTCCTCCACCTGAACAATGAACTAGTCCGTATACTGAATCTGACACTGTTTCCATAACAGTTTTAATGATAGGGAGGTATGTACGTGTTGGGCTGAGCAAGGCTTCCCCTACAGTTAGTTTTGAACCAGTAAGAGAGTCATGCATACGGTATGGGCCGCAGTACAAATATTGTTCATCTGTTTTGGGATCAAATGTTTCTGGAAACCCTTTGAAGTAATGCTTGGAAAGCATTTCATGCCTTGCACTGGTTAAACCGTTACTCCCAATGCCGCTGTTATCTTTATTTTCATAAGATGATTTCCCTGACGAAGATAAACCAACAATAACGAGGTCAGGCTTAATGTTTGCGTTGTTAACAATTTGGTTTTTTTGGGCAATTGCTACCGCACATGAATCAACAGCAACTGTACCAGTTAAATCACCGACATCTGCAGTTTCGCCACCCCCACTTGAAATTTTAATTCCAAAATCATTGAGTACCTGTATAAACTCTTCGGTACCTTCAATTAGAGATGCAAGTGCTTCGCCAGGAAAATTACGAGCATTTCTGTTTACTGTACTCGAGATAATCACGCGGTCCCACAAACCAACACAGGCTAAGTCGTCTAAATTCATTACAATACTGTCCTGGGCAATACCTCGAAACACAGTTGGGTCTCCAGTTTCTTTATACCATAAATAGCCTAGAATGGACTTTGTACCAGCACCATCTGAGTGGATAACATTACAGCAGTCAGAATCTCCAGTAAGAAAATCTTCTGTTATCTTGCAAAAAGCTCCAGGGAAACACCCCGCGTCCAGTTTATCCACCACTTGATGAACTTCATCTTTGCTTGATGAAACCCCTCTTTGATTATATCGATTGATTAATTCGCTGTCTGACATCTATCTTCTTTCTGGTTTTCTAAATATGATAAACATTATCTTTGTTAAAGCATTCATTCAATGAAAGTACAAAGTTATAAATCATTAAATAGTTATGTTGAAAAGTCACAGGAATTTCTCTTTAAAAATGAGATTTCAAATAACTTGTTTTGGGAAATAATAAGGGAGTGTAGGATTAGAGTTGGTGCACCTAGATGGAGTGGTAATGTATATCATGAGAGTAGAATTTGTCTAAGTGCTTTAATAACGCCATCGAATTATGTCTTACTATCTGATGGATGTAGTAAAGCTACAGTTCATCTTAAAAAATATTTTATAAGAAAAAAAATTGTATATGAGGGTATTTCAGGCCCAGAAGAAATTACTGAAGCATTCATGGCATTAACACTTCCGAATTTGGTACCAAATTGGGTTTTGAAAAGAAAATTTTTAATATATGAATCCTTTTTAAGTGAGCATTCATCTATAGATATAAAACAAAACTTTTCACTAAAAGTTGTAAAAAAAATTAATTGGCCACGTGCTAGGCATTGGGCAACTAGATTTGCAAAAGAAGCTAACCCAGAGTTGGAAATAGGTGCTGTAATAAGCCTTGCTAAACAGATGATGAATCAAAGTAATCTGTTCTTTTTGGAAGAGAAGGAAATTGGGAGTTGCGGAATGGTTGGAATAAGGAGAGAGACGACTAACTATAAAGTTATTAATCTTGTCTTTGTCCCCAATGAATTAAGAGGAAGAAAATATGCAAGAACAATGGTATTAATGCTCCAAAATTTTGTAGCAAATAAATATAATAAAAGATGTTTGTTATTTAGTGATTACAATAAAAAGGACAATTTATATAAATCGATTGGATTTACTTCAAAAAATAAATATTCAGAAATATTAATAAATTAATTGACCGTTAAATTTTTATTTCCATCTTTGAAGTATGCTGTGACTGAATCGTTGGTAGATAACATATCAGGAGAATGAACTAGCTTATTATTTTCAGTTTTAATGTATGAAAAACCACGACTAAGAATAGAATTAAGACTATTGCTTTGGAGTCTTTTATCGAGTGAAATAATTTTATAATTATTAAGTTTTATAATTTCTTCTATCACTCGAGATTTTCGATTTTCAAGATCATCAAGATATTGATGAAGAGACTCAATTTTAGCACTAGGTTTAAAATGTTTTAATTGCGTTGCTAAAAAATCGAGATTTTCCTTTTTTTTCTCAAAAAAGTTTTTTCGTATATTTTCTATTTTAAATTTAATATTTTTTAATACTTCTAATTGTTGCGATAATCTATTGGTTATCCATTCAGCTGCTGCAGATGGTGTTTCAGCTCTAAAGTCAGCGGCAAAATCAGTAAGTACAAAGTCTGTTTGGTGACCAATAGCTGAAATGATTGGAGTTTTACAATTCGCCACCTCACGAACCAATGTTTCGTCGTTAAATGACCATAGGTCTTCAATGGATCCACCACCCCTTGCCAGTACAATGAGATCATAATGTCCAATTTTTTGGACATGCTTTAATTTATTAACCAAATCTTCAGGAGCATCTATCCCTTGCACTAGGGAGGAATAAACTGTTATTTCTCCTTTCCATTGTCTTCGTTTAAGAATACTCACGAAATCTTGAATAGCTGCTCCTCTCGGAGAAGTTATTATAGCTACTTTCTTAACATAATTTGGAAGATTACTTTTCTTTTTGTCATCAAATATTCCTTCTGACAAAAGCTTTTCTTTTAATTGGTCAAATTGCAACTTTAGTATTCCGGCACCATCCTGCATTAGACTTTTTATCTTAAATTGATAGTCTCCTCTTGGTTCATAAACATTTATGTTTCCATAAGCTAAGCATTCATCCCCGTCTTTCGGAATATAATGAGAATTTCTACAATCTCCTTTAAAAAATACAGCTTTTATCTGACTCGACTGATCTTTCAGTATAAAGTATCTGTGACCACTTGGTTGAGTACGAAGATTCGATATTTCACCTCGTATCCAAAGGGGGGGAAACCGTTTTTCAAGCAAACTTTTTATTTGCCTTGTCAACTGACTAATTGACCAAACTTCTGAACAGTCTTCGAAATTTTCAAATAAGTTAGTTTGCATATTTTTTCTTCACTGAAATCAATTTTCCCCCAACTATCATAACTATTAAAATTGATATACCTCCCCAGATATACTTCCAGCCTTCGCCGAAAATTCCTGCGGATGCCAGAATAAATCCGCAATCAGTAATTGAAATAATGGGTATGGATACGAACAGATATTTAAGAAATGGCATTTTTAATAAGCCAAGAATATAATTTGTAAATATAAAAGGAACTCCTGGTGTTAAGCGTAAGATAAAAGACCATCGAAGTAAATTTTGTGAAGGTAGCTCAGGAATTTTATGATTAAATTTATTAAGAATTATATTAACGATTTTATTGCCTGCACCGCATGCAAACCAATAAGTCCAAATTAAATTTATAACTAATGCACCTATGCTATATATGCATGCCTTTGCAATGCCGAACTCAGTTCCCCATATTCCTGCTAATATAAGAAGGGGAGCACAGGGTAAAATGAAACCTGGAAGAATTGCTATAGATAAAAAAAGCCAAAATCCGTTCGACAATAAAAAATCCTTGAAGTCTTGCCATAATGATTTAGCAACTTGGATGCTCTCCTCACCTCCAATCCAGTAAATCGTAAGGTAAATAACTCCAATGATTCCAAGAAGAGTGATAATCAAAGATGTTATTATAATAAATTTGTTTTTAGGAGGTTTCAACAGATCTAATCACCGAGCTTTGTTTTATTCATCTCTTAATATTTTTACTGGAACCTCAGATTGATTATAATCTTCTGCAGAATTCCACTGCTTTATCTTACTGTCTGTGTCTAAATTTATTTTGTCTTTACTCACCTCTTTTAGGGAGTTGAGCATTGGAATAGCAAGAAATATGACATTTATAACAATAAGGATTAAGATTATTAGTTCAATTTTGCTATACCCGCTGATTTTGTGATTCATAACCTCTATTTGATTGAGCATCTATTTTCCGAAAATCCAAAAAAGAATGCCAGGAATTGCGATCATTACTAGCGAAATTATTCCTAGGATCAACTGAGCCCGGAATGCTTTTTTTTGGTTCTCAGGGGTTAATGGAGATGGTGGCTGCCCCCAATCATTATTCTTTTTTCCATCATCTTTAAAATCACTTTCCATAACTATATATTTTGTATATGAATAAAAGTATCCATCCAACAAAATAAGTCAGTTCGTCTTTCATGTTTAATCAAATAACCATTCTAGGAGTAGGTTTACTCGGAGCATCTCTAGCAATGGGTATTCGTAAACATAATTTATCAAAGAAAATTAAGTTGTGGGCTCGTAGAAAGGAAACACTGGGTAATTGTAAAAAAGAAGATTGGTGTGATGAGTGTGAAGAAAATATTGTTAAATCGGTTGCAGGCAGTGATTTGATAGTTGTTTGCACACCAGTTGAGAGTATTCCTGAAATTCTAAATTTAATCGCTCCTGAACTGCAGAAGGATACAATTGTTACCGATGTGGGAAGTGTAAAAAGTTTAATTTGCAATTCTGCTGAGGAGTGCTTTGAAAATTCACTCGGATTTTTTATTGGTTCGCATCCCATGGCTGGGTCCGAAAAGTCAGGTATGACACATGCTAGCCGAAATTTATTTGTGGGTAAAACCTGTGTACTTACCCCTTTAAAATCTGTCCCGCAAATTGTTCAGTCTAAAATGCAAGAATTTTGGGAGAAATTGATGATGAGAACAGTGATATTTTCTCCAGAAGAACACGACAAGGTGGTAGCATATTGCAGTCATTTACCTCATCTAGTTTCTACGGCTCTTGCTAAAACACTTCATTCTTTATCTGATGATTTTCTGGCGGTATCAGGAAATGGTTTGAGAGATACAACTAGAATTGCCGAAGGTGACCCTGATCTGTGGAGACAAATTGTTTTCATGAACCAAGAGAATATTTCTTGTGCAATAGAAGAATTTGAATTTACCATAAAGCAAATCAAAAAATCATTAATTAATGATTCAGATGAGCTTTATTCTATATTAAGTAAAGGGGCAGACTTTAGGAAAAGGATACAGCAAGATGCCTGAATTTTTAGACATAATTCCATTTCAAAAGAATTCAAAAGTAAGTGTTGATGTTCCAGGCTCTAAAAGTATTTCAAATCGGGCACTAATTTTAGCTGTATTAAATAAGGGAACTATAACCTTAAGTGGTATTTTAAAAAGTGATGATGTTAATATTATGATTTCTGCTTTGCAGGAATTGGGGGTTAATATAAGTGAAAGAGATAATGGCGATATAACAGTTCATGGAACGGAAGGAAAATTATTCGTAAGAA
>CBFIBI010000039.1:0-20448 GCA_965660725.1 Opitutales bacterium | reverse complement strand
ACGTAGGACAATATTTTCAACATCGTCTCCCACATAGCCCGCTTCTGTTAGAGTGGTAGCATCAGCAATGGCAAAAGGAACATCAAGCATACGGGCAAGAGTCCGTGCCACATAAGTTTTTCCGCTTCCAGTCGGTCCGATGAGTAGGACATTACTTTTTTCAATCTCCACATCATCGAGTTCACCGGAGGAGAATTGATCGAGTTTATTTTCTCCAATGTTTAACTCGGATGCTAATCTTTTGTAATGATTATGAACCGCAACAGAGAGAACTTTTTTTGCATGTTCCTGTCCTATGACATGTTGATCTAGAAAGGCTTTAATTGCACTTGGTCGCTTAAGATTGAAGATGGGTTTTTCACCAACTGTTTCTTTAGCCGGTACGGGTTTGCTCTCCCCAAGTTCACGGTCGATAATTGTTTTGCATACCCGAACACAAGAGTCGCAAATGAAGACACTGGCTGGACCGGCGATCATTTTTTTAACTTCTCCCTGTGGCTTACCACAGAATGAGCAAAAGTTAATCTTTGTCGCCTTGGCCATTAAACAAAAGAATTATTCTTTTGGCTTTTTAGAAATCACTTCATCAACCAATCCATAGTCACGAGCTTCCTCTGCTGACATGTAATAATCACGATCCGAGTCTTTCTCGAGTTGTTCGATTGATTTTCCGCTGTGTTGAGAAAGAATTTCGTTAATAGTTTGTCTCCAACGAAGAATTTCTTTGGCTGCAATTGAAATATCAGAAGTCTGCCCACCGGCGCCACCGCTTGGTTGATGAATCATTACCCGGCTGTTTGGTAGTGCAAAACGCTTTCCAGGAGTACCAGCTGCAAGAAGCACTGTACTCATGCTTGCAGCCATGCCAATGCAATAGGTAACCACATCACATTCGAGAAAGTGAAGGGTATCATAAATTGCCATTCCGTCAGAAACGCTTCCTCCGGGCGAGTTGATATAAACATGAATGTCTTTTTTTGGATCTTCCATTTGAAGGAAGAGTAATTGAGCGATTATGGAATTGGCCACATAATCATCAATTGGCGTGCCGATAAAAACAATACGATCGCGAAGTAAACGGCTGTATATATCCCATGCACGTTCCTGACGACCTTCTCGTTCATATACATATGGTAATGGTAAATAGGCTCCCATGTCTTTTGTGTTGTTCTTGGTTGTTGAGATTTAAAATTATTTAGAATCTTTTTTCGTCTTTTTAGCTTTTTTCTCTTTTTTGACTTCAGTTTCCACTTTTTCTTCTTCTTCCGGGGAAGAAAGTATTTCCTTGGTTTTAGAGGCAACTAATTCGAGAGTTTTGTCATGGAGTACATCCTGCCTGAGTCGACTGATTCTTGCCTGATCTTTCGCCAGTTCCTGAACATATGATTGAGGGTCGGTTCGCATCATCATAGCTTCCCTGGTAGCTGCCTGGGCGAGATCCTCATTGGAGACTTCAACTTTTTCAAGTTCGGCAATCTGGCTTAGCATAATGGTGATTTTGACGCGTGCCTGTCCCTGAATTTGAGCTTCTTTCCAAAATTCATCTCTTTTGGCTTCAATGTCTTCCTGTTTGGCACCCTGTTGGGCGGCGCGTTGGACATTGGATTGAAAAATCGCTTTAGATTCGTCCTCCACTGCTTGTTGAGGAAGGGGGAAGTCTGGAAGATCGAGTATTTTTTGAGTGATTTGATTTCGTTTTCCGTCAATATTTTCCCTTTCTTTGCGAGAAACTAAATCGTCTTTGATTTTATTCTTAAGATCTTCAACATCGTCAGCTTTTAGCGATTTTAGAAAATTTTCGTCATCAATTGCTGGAGCTTTTTTTTCCCTGACTTCGTGGACTTCTAAATTATAAATGACTTTTTTACCGGCAAGCGGGGCAACTTCAAAGTCTTCTGGGAAATCTGCCTTGATTTCTTTCTTGTCATCTTTCTTCATCCCAATGACACCCTCAGCAATAGCTTTAACACCCAAGCCTTTCACCTGGCCTGCTTCTTCCCAAGTGTTAGTTTGTTTGCCGTACATTGGTTTGTCGGGAAGGATTTCTGCAACAGGTGAGCCATCTAACATCCCTTCGTAGGAACATTTCACATAATCACCAGAGTCCGCTTCCCTTTCAACCTCGTCAAAAGAGGCACGCTGATCACGAAGAGAATCAATTTCTTTATCAACTTCCTGATCCGACACCTCAGTTGAATGAACTTTTAGTTCGAATTCCTCATATTTTGGAAGTTCAAAATCTGAAACAACATCTACAGTGACCTCTATGTTAGCAGGAGAATCGCTGGCAAGGTCGCCAGGTTCGACCTTAAGGATGGAGTATACTTTAATGTCTTTTTCCTCAAGAACAGCTTCGTAAGCTGCAGTGGAAACTTTTCGGGTTAATTCCTGAAGGATTTCCTTAGCGTATTTTTTTCGGATTACCTGCTCAGGTGCTTTTCCTTTGCGAAAACCTGGGATATTGGCGAGGCGACCAAGCTCCCTGCAAACTTCCTTGCCTTTGGCGGACATTTCATCCGAGTCGAAAGTCACGTTTACAATTTTGCGAGCGTCACCCGCATCCTTTATTTCTACATTCACGATTTAAGCAAAGAATTTGTTTGTTTATAATGTTTATCTATGGAGAAATGCCTGAAGCACAACTCATCATTGATTCCAACAAAAAAAACCTTTAGGGTCAACGAGATAAAGGGACGGTTTCGCTTAGCGAATAGAAGTCCAGGGGATCGGACGAACTGCAGAAATCTTACTTTTCATTTCTGAAAACTTTTGAATGGCCAGACGATACGCTGATGGGGAGAAGTCTTTAATTTGAAGGATCCATTCACCTGTCTTTGAGTTTTCTCCTATAATTTTAAATTTTTCCTCATCCATCGTTTTTTCCAATGACTCTCGGCTGACTCCGTTTTTGGGTTGCAGGTAAAGTTCGGATGCCCGGTGGAATTGATAGCTGTTATCTGATTTAAATTCCTGAGCGAGTACAAAAAGTCTTTCCGAGCGAAATGATCCGGCTGATTCAATAACCCAAGACTTTATCAATAAAGTTTTAGCTGAATCCAAATCTGTTTGATTATTCTCATAAAAAACCACGATCCCGTGGGGAATCTTTTGCCTTATCGCTTCGGGTAAAGGATCAAATGGATTTCCATTAGCAGCAGATTTGAGTGATTTGTAGTTTCCGGGGCGCTCGCTTGTCTGTTCGGATTTTTTTTGAAGTGCATATCGAACGAGCATTGAAGAAAGCGCCACGCCGATTGCTATACCAATCCATATGGAAAGAGACCGTTCTTTTTTTGAAATCGACATTTAAAAATTCGTTCGTTGCATAGTAATGGGTTTCTGCAGTAAAGAAAGATCATGCTTTCGGCAAGCGTTGACATTCGAGTGCGTTATGAGGAAACGGATAAAATGGGTGTGGTCTATCATGCCAATTACTTTACTTGGTTTGAGGTCGCCCGCGTTTCTCTTCTTGATGACTTGGGTTGTCCGTATCAAAAGCTTGAAAAAGACGGCTATTTTCTTCCGGTTCTGAAATGTCAGGCAAGTTTTAAATCACCAGCTTTTTTTGATGACCGGTTAAGAGTAGTTGTGAATATTGAGAAGATGCCTGTTGCTCGAATTGATGCGATTTATCAGGTAAAAAGAGGCGATGTTTTAATTGCAACTGGGCAGACTCAGCATGCATTCGTATCGGTTGAGGGAAGAGTGATCCGACCTCCAAAGGAATTTATCGATCGGGCAGGGGAGTATTTTAGGAGCTAGGAACTAATTCCAGATAATTTTTAGCCACTACTTCAGCGACTTGTTTTGGGCTTCTTTGTTCGGTTGAGATAACCTGATCGGCGAGCAGATATTTTTTTTCCCTCATTCTAAGCAATTTTTCTATTTCAGCCATAGGGTCCTCTTTTTGCAGTAAAGGACGATCATTGTTTTCTTGTGTCCTTTTGAGAATAGTTTCTGGGTTTGCCCAGAGGCAAAAAACTTTCCCTTTTGATTTTAAAAATTCTATCATTCCTTCAGGAATAGGAAGCCCGCCACCGCATGAAATTAAGCATCCTGAAGACGGGTGACCATTTTGAATATAATCTTTTTCAAGTGAACGAAATGTTTGCTCACCCTGTGAACTAAATATTTCGCTAATTGAACGACCAGTTTTTTTTTCAATTTCTTGATCTGAATCAAGAAAGGAAAGATTTAGCCTGTGGCTTGCAATATGTCCAACGGAGCTTTTCCCCGTGCCCATAAATCCGATTAGATATAGATTTGGTAAATGAGTGTTAATTTTCTGAGAATCCATAGGGTAGAAAAAAAGAAATGGATAAGTGCTTGCGAATCAAGCAAAGAAAAGAGATAGTAGTGATATGAATAATGACTCTGTGGAAGTCACCGTAAGGGGAGTAATGCCAACATCCAACGGATGTGCAATCTTTTTGGGCAATGAGGATAAAACCTTTGTCATTTATGTTGATCCAGCGATTGGTAACGCGATCAATATGACGATTAATCAGGTGAAAAAAGAAAGACCCTTAACCCATGATTTAATCGGTTTGATTCTTCGCGGTTTAGAGACCACCATTGAACGCGTTTTAATCAATGACGTAGACGAGGGGACATTTTTTGCCCGAATTATTCTTCGAATGGAGAATGAACTGGGAAAAAAAATTATTGAACTGGATGCCAGACCAAGTGATTCCATTGTTTTGGCCCTGCAGATGAAGCAACCGATTCATGTTGCCAATAAGGTATTGGATAATGTGGAAGATATGTCTGAAATTCTTGAACGGATCCTTCGCAAGCAGGACTAAAAGTCTGACTGATTTTTGGAATGTATGATTTCATCTTTGAAATCAGTTAAACCTTTCAAGATAAAGCCAATCCCGCCATCTTTAATTAATGGTCAATGGCCCAGTGCACTTGCCCCAATGCAGGATGTCACGGCATTGCCATTTATGAAAGTTGTGGCCAGAAGGGGAGCTCCTGATTTTTTCTTCACTGAATTTTTTCGAGTTCATGCAAGTTCAAAAATAGATCCAGAAATCCTATCTTCAATTACGGAAAATCCAACGAATCGTCCAGTCTTCGCCCAGTTAATTGGCGAGAATATTAATGATTTACGCAGAACCGCTCGTGATTTCAAAGCATTTCCAATTGCCGGAATTGATCTAAATCTGGGCTGTCCAGCTCCCCGAGTTTTCAGGAAAAATGTGGGAGGTGGTTTATTACGGGTGCCCGAGCGAATTAAAGAAATTTTAAAGATGTTAAGGGATGAAGTTGATTCTCTTCTTACTGTTAAAATGAGAATTGGATTCGAAGATGATCGTTTTTTTGATGAATTACTTGAGGCAGTAAATATGAATGGGGTGGAATTGTTGAGCCTTCATGCACGCACTGTTCTAGGTGGTTACCGAAGTGACCCGAGTTATTCTCACATTACAAAAGCATCTGAATTTGTTAAATGTCCAGTCATGCTAAATGGAAATGTGACTTCGTCTAGTTCTGCTCTAAGGCTAAGAGCAGAGACTGGTGCCCACGGAGTAATGGTAGGTCGTTCAGCAATAAGAAATCCATGGATCTTTAGGCAGATTCGCGAAGCACAGAAAGGAGAAACTGTCTACCAACCAACCAAGAGGGATGTTCACGAATATATTCTGGACCTTTATGAATCGCTTGAGAAACCGGGTGTGGATGAACATAAGTGTGTTGGGAGGATGAAGAAATTTCTTAATTTTGTGGGTTTATCAGTGGATGCTGATGGTTTATTTCTTTATCAGATGCGTCGTACCAAAACTAAAAGTGATCTTTTTCAAGTCTGTGAGAAGCATTTGATCGAAGCTGGGAAAGCTGATCAGTTTTTCAGTGATGAGCCCTTTGATGGATTAGTTGCACGACCCAGTGCAGAATCCAAAGACTCCTGTCATATTTAGCGATCAAGAAAAATGACAAGTAAAATGATTACATTTCTAAGATCAATTTGGGCACCTGTAACCGCCTCTATGGGGACATACTTCTTTCTGTTGCTTGCCCAACCGCCTCGGGATTCGCCTGAATGTGCATATTTTTTCCTGTTACCAGCCATGATCTGGTTCGTTTATAAACCGAAAGTTCGTATAGTGCTTTTGGCCTTTTTCTTGGGTGGTTTTCTTTATCATGTTTCTCTGATTGGATGGATGAGGCATGTTGTATTGGGCGGAATGCTTAGTGCATCTGTTCTATTATCGATTTATTATTTACCTTGGTTCGTATTGGCCAGAATTTTGATTCCATGGGCATTAGGTGGAAGTTTTATTAATCGCCTAGTCACAATTTTTGGACTTTCTTTTGCTTGGGTCTCAATGGAGTGGCTAAGATGTCAGTTCACACTTGGATTTCCATGGTGCCCATTATCAATAACCCAATGGGAAAGGCCCGTTTTATTACAAACATCTCAGTGGTTTGGAGCCTGGATCGTCTCCTTTTTTCTGATATTTTTTAATTTGTGCCTAGGATCTTATGTCCACCATCTTTTAATCAGGAGAAGGCAATCCAAGAGTGGGATGTTCGGGAGTTTTTGTCCTGATTTCTATTTAGCTATTCTCCTATTTGTATTTATGATAAGCCCGTTTTTTTGGATTCGAGATAGTTCCAAAAAGGAGGTTAGAGAAATAAGCATTGGGTTATGCCAACCCTACTTGTTGGATAAATGGAAAGGAGATAATGCCGACCTGCACAAGGAAATTTTATCTAGACAAACCCGTTTTCTTGGTCTGATGAAACCGGATCTTATAGTTTGGCCTGAAGCTGCTACCCCTTACGCGTTAAATAAGGATAAAATTTGGGTAGAAGAATTAGCAAAAAAAACATCAGTTCCCATGCTTATTGGATCAGTTTTGCGAGAAGGTGGATTAATTTACAACACAATTTCTGAGGTACTTGTAAAAAGTGGTTTTAATGATAATTGGTACAGCAAAAGAACCTTGGTTCCATTCGGAGAATACGTGCCCTTTCCATTTAAATGGGTTGCAGGACTGCGAAAACTGGTTGGTCCAGTTGGAAATTTTGAAAGTGGAAATGTTGTAAAAATTTTTTCAATTCCAGTTGGTTCTGCAAATGAAAGTGTTCGAATTGGTCCTTTAATTTGCTACGAGGATATATTTCCAGACTTGAGCAGAGATATTGCATTAAAGGGCGTGGATTTATTTTTTGTAACAACAAATGATGCTTGGTTTGGCGAAGAGGGGTGTGCGGAACAGCATGCCGCGCATTCAGTTCTTCGTGCAGTTGAGACCCAAACTCCATTTATTCGTTGCGGAAATGCAGGGTGGTCTGGTTGGATTGATGAAAATGGTTATCAGCGCGATGTTATCAAAGACGAAAATGGTAGCATTTATTGCGAAAGAGCGACCGCATTTACTGTTGAGATTGCAAGTCGTTTCAATGAGGGTAAAACATTGTATACACTTTTTGGAAATTGGTTTCCTTACTTATCTTTATTTCTTACCATTTTGTTAACCTTATATATAATAAAATCAGAAAAAAGAGTATATTATTAGATTGATAAAATTATTTAATATTAGCATAAACATATAAAAACAGAAATTTGTTTAAAGTTTAAAATTTATTATGGAATCAAGTTCTATCAATTACGAATATTTGGTTAATCAAATTCAGCGCAATTTGCCTACCTTACCCACTATCGTCAATGAGTTGACAAATGTATTGCAGAATCCTGATGCATCGACATTTGCAGTAGAGGATGTAATGACAGCAGACCAGTCAATGACGATGAAAATCTTGAGGGTTGCGAACACATCGTTTTATAGGGGGGGGCGTGAAAGGGTGACAGATGCAAATGAAGCCATTGGAACCTTGGGTTTCGAGAAAATCCGAAATGTTGTGCTCACTACATCTGTTTTTAAAATGTTTTCCGGTCCTTCTGCAGAAGAAAAATTTTCTCTGGAAGGTCTTTGGAAACACTGTCTTGGTGTAGCATCTGCATCCCGCTGCATCGCTAAATATCTGGGTAAGTCATGGCATGAAAGAGCTTACACTTGTGGTTTGGTTCATGACATTGGCAAAGTTGCACGGTTTAAATTGGATGAAGCTGAAAATACTGAGGATTTTATTAGGGATTCCCAAACATCATTGGATAAAAAAATAAATTTTTATAAATCCGAACTTATCAATCAATCCCCGAGGCATGATTATCTCGGTTACCTCATATGTAAAAACTGGGGTTTATCAAGTTTTGTTGAAGGCGTAGTTCGCTGGCACCATGAACCAAATATTGAACGCAGGCAGAAGGTAACATCAGAAGAAGCACATGAATTAATTGATGTGGTTATTTTGGCAAATTGGTCTGTCAATCAACAGAAGTTTGGATTTAGTGGTCATGAATCCCCTGATCGACCTTCCGAAGCATTATTGGCCAGACTCAACATTCATGTCTCTCAACTTGAACAGATTGAAAAAGACATTGAGAACGAATTAAAAATGACCGAAGATTTTTGTGACCTTCTTGATAGCGGATCCGTATCTTGAATATTTTCCAATAAGGGGTTGATTCCTAATAATTTTTCCCTTAATGATAAATTGTGGGATCGGAAAGCATTGGTAGGGTTATTGATTATGGTCTAATAGGTGAGCAGTTAAAAGACAATCTGCCCACACTACCTACTGTTTTCGAATCCTTATCAGAAATGCTCAAGGATCCGAATTCATGCACACATTCTATTCAGGATGTAATGAAATCAGATCAGACATTGACGATGAAGGTTTTGCGTGTTGCAAACAGTGTTCACTACAGGGGCGAGAGAGAACGAGTCACCGATGTGGGCGAAGCGATCGGAACTCTTGGTTTTGATAAAATCCATATGGTAATTTTGTCCGCATCTGTGTTTAAGGCTTTTTCTTTTAAGAATTCCAAGGATTTGAATTACGATCCTGTTGAACTTTGGAAGCACAGCCTCGGAGCTGCAGTTGCATCTTCAACAATTGCTGAGTTAACTAATCTTTGTCAAAGGCAGAGGGCTTACAGTTGTGGATTAGTACATGATATCGGAAAAGTTGCCCGACTCCAAATCCATCCTGAGTCCTTTTGTGAAGATGTTGGAGATGCTATATACGATGAGATTTCTTTTATTGAAGTGGAGGAGAAAAAAAATTCGCCTACGCATGATCGAGTTGGTCAAATAGTATGCAAAGAGTGGGGTTTGAATCGTGATGTCGAATCTGTGATTCGCTGGCACCATGAACCTGATATTGTCGAACGGGGTACTGTTGGAGAAGATGATTTGAATAAATTAATCGATGTTGTTCATGTAGGTAATTGGATGTCTCATTCTTTACACTTTGGTTTCAGCGGACACCGTTCACATGGTAAGCTTTCTCCAGAAATAATGGAACGCCTCTTTTTAGACGATGATCAGTTAGATTTTTTCAAAGATGAAACCAGAGAGAATTTTAAAGAGTTCCGGAAATTTCTCAATCTGATCGAACGTGCAGTTGGATAAGATTTCTTATATACTTGCCATTTTTCATAATAAAATTCATTGGTGAAAGATCATTTTCTTCTCTGTTATATTAAATTTTAATTCAAATACTATAATTCGATGTCTATTAAAATAGGAATAAATGGTTTCGGCCGTATTGGTCGTTTAGTTTTTCGCGCACTTGTTGATCAAGGTTTACTTGGAAGCAAATTTGATGTGGTCGCAATCAATGATCTCGTGCCATCTGACAATTTAGCGTATCTTTTAAAGTATGATTCAACACAAGGTCGTTTTAACGGTACAGTGGAAGCACCAACAAATGACTCCCTTGTTGTGAATGGCAATACAATTAAATGTCTTGCACTAAGAGAGGGACCATCTGCTTTACCTTGGGGGGATCTTGGAGTTGATATTGTTATTGAGTCAACAGGACTTTTTGTCAGCAAAGAAGCAGCTGAGGGTCACTTGCAAGCCGGTGCCAAAAAGGTAATCATTTCCGCACCTGCCAAAGGTGATGTCCGAACAATTGTGCTTGGTGTTAATGATGACGAACTTTTGGCTGATGACCATATTGTTTCGAACGCTTCATGCACTACGAACTGCCTTGCTCCGATGGTTAAAGTAGTTTTAGAGAACTTTGGAATCGTGGAAGGTCTTATGACTACTGTGCACAGCTACACTGCCACTCAAAAACCGGTGGACGGTCCGTCCATGAAAGATTGGAAAGGTGGGAGAGGTGCCGCGATTAACATTATTCCATCGACAACTGGTGCTGCGAAAGCGGTTGGTTTAGTTTTACCTGAAGTTCAAGGTAAGTTAACAGGAATGGCTTTTAGAGTTCCCACCCCGACCGTTTCTGCAGTCGACTTAACAGTTAAGACTGAAAAGTCCACTTCTTACGAAGAGATCTGTCAAAAAATGAAAGAAGCTGCTGATGGATCTTTAGCTGGCATCCTGGAATACACCGGAGACGAGGTGGTTTCTTCAGATTTTATTCATTGCCCTGCATCTTCTATATTTGATGCCGGCTCAGGTATGGGCTTAAGTGACACCTTTTTCAAGTTGGTTTCCTGGTACGATAATGAGTGGGGTTATAGTAACCGATGCGTAGACCTCCTCAAAAGAGTATCCCAGTTTGTCTAAGTTACTAGTTTTCAACTTTTAGGTCATACTTTATGTACATTCTCTAGATTGTGCATACAAATTTCTAATTTTTAATCATGTCCAAGGTAAAGACGATTGATGATATAAATCTAAAAGGTAAACGCGTGTTTGTACGGGTTGATTTTAATGTCCCTCTTGATGCAGATGGTAGCGTTACAGATGATACGAGAATCAATGCTGCCGTTCCCACAATAAAAAAACTTCATGAGCAGGGTGCTAAAATAATTTTGGCTAGTCATTTAGGAAGGCCAAAAGGTGAGCGGGTTTCTTCAATGAGCTTGGCTCCAGTTGCACCGGTATTATCGGCTAAGCTTGGACTTCCGGTCTTACAATTAAATGACTGCATCGGCACAGATGTTGAACATGCTGTTATGGGGTTGCAGGATGGGCAGATTGCTCTCTTGGAAAACCTTCGGTATCATAAGGGAGAAACGGAAAATGACACAGCTTTCGCACACAGTCTAGCTTCCTTGGCTGAGGTTTTTGTCAATGACGCTTTCGGAACTGCTCATCGTGCCCATGCATCGACTTTTGGTGTTGCGGAAATTTTGCCTGAGAAAGTGTCAGGTTATTTAATTGCCAATGAACTAAAGTTCTTGGGAGAAAAAACATCATCTCCCGATCGCCCATTCACAGTCATTTTGGGTGGAGCGAAAGTTAGTGATAAGATTAAGGTAATAGATTCTCTGTTGGACAAGGCAGATGTAATAATTATCGGTGGTGCAATGGCATATACCTTTGCCTTAGCAAATGGAAAAAAGGTAGGTGAAAGCTTGAGCGAACCTGACAAGGTTGATTTAGCTCGAAACGCTTTGCAGAAAGCAAAAGAGAAAGGAGTTCGTTTTCTATTACCGGTTGATACATTAGGTACGAATGCATTGGACTTTGATGCTAAAACACTTGGCCAAACTAAAGTATTTGAAGGTGATATTGAAGATGGTTGGGAAGGTGTCGATATTGGGCCTAAAACCACTGCATTGTATGCTGAGGAAGTTTCGAAGGCTCAAACAGTTTTATGGAATGGTCCGATGGGCGTTTTTGAAATTCCTGATTCCAGTAAAGGTACATTTGCGGTAGCAAAAGCAGTTGCAGAAGGTAACGGAATCTCAATTATTGGAGGAGGAGATTCTGTTAAAGCAATTAACCAAAGCGGCTATTCTGACCGTGTTACTTTCATGAGCACAGGTGGAGGAGCCTCTCTTGAATTTTTAGAAGGTAAGTCCCTTCCTGGAGTTGCCGTTCTTGACCGCGTGTAAATTTTTAATCCATCATAATATAATAATGTCCCGTAAATTTCTTATAGCTGGTAACTGGAAAATGAATAAAACTGCCACCGAGGCAGCAGATTTAATTGAAGAGGTGAATTCTTTGATAGGAGATCAAACTTCTGTTCAAGTGTGCGTCTGTCCATCTTTCACATCTCTTTCAAGGGCTTCAGAACTTGTAGAAAAATCAGAAATTTTATTGGGTGCACAAGATATGAATGCAGCTCCATCTGGGGCTTTTACTGGAGAAATCTCTGCTGAAATGTTACGGGATTTGTATGTTAGTTTTGTTATTTTGGGTCACAGTGAGAGAAGACAATACTTTGGCGAAACAAACCAACTCATTAATAAGAAAATTTTAGCTTCAGTAGAGAACAACCTTAAGCCAATTTATTGCATAGGTGAGACTTTAGAAGAAAGAGAAGCAGATAAAACTCTGGAAGTTGTAGGTTCTCAGGTTCGAGAGGGTCTCGAGAATTTTCCATCGCAATCTGTTGAAAACCTTGTTCTTGCCTACGAGCCAGTATGGGCTATCGGAACTGGGAAAACAGCTACGGATGATATGGCTCAAGAAGTGCACGCATTTATTCGCAAGGTTTTGGCTGAAATGTTTGGTGATACCGCAGCAGCTGGAATTCGTATATTATACGGTGGTTCTATGAAACCTGAAAATGCCGCCGGGCTCCTGTCGCAAGAAGATGTAGACGGTGGTTTAATTGGTGGAGCATCTCTTACAGGAAGAGCTTTTTCTGGAATTGTGGAAGCTGCTCTGAAGGCATAAAGCTCATTTACTGAGCTTTTCTTTCTTCAGCGAAAGCTAATTAAAGTTCCAAAGTTAGTTCAGTTGGGTGCGTTTTAGCCTTAACCTTAGTGTATGCTTTTTCTACATTTCCATCTTCATTAATGAGAAATGACATTCGATGAATGCCCTCGAATGTACGCCCCATGAATTTTTTTTCGCCCCATACTCCGAATGCTTTTGCCAGTTCATTTTCTTCATCCATGAGCAAAGGGAAGGGAAGATTAAATTTTTGCCTGAACTTTTCATGTGATTTTGATGAATCTCCTGAGATTCCAAATAATTTAATATCTTTTTTTATAAAAAAGTCATAGTGGTCTCGAAATCCGCATGCCTGAGCTGTGCAACCTGGAGTATTGTCCCTTGGGTAGAAATACAGAAGGTATTTTTTCCCTTTTAGGTTCGAATTACTTACCGGATTACCTTCTGAGTCGATAGTAGAAAATATTGGTACTATTTCGTTCTCTTGAATGGGAGAGATTTTTTGCATTATTTCAGGAAGCGAAAGTGGCGGTTTTTCCAACCAATTCGATAATGTTTGAATTAAGTGATTTTTGTAATGAATTAATTAGCTCAGCCCTTTTATCACGATCTTCCCGAAAAGATACTTTTACCATCCGATCACGTTTCAGGATGAATTGGATTTCCTGAATAACATTCTGGGTCAGTCCTTTCTTTCCAATTTTTATGTCCACATTGCGAGTTTTTGCAGATGATTTTAATATTCTTTTTTCTTTACCGCTAATAGAGGGGTTTTCACTCATTTTTTCTTTTTTTTAATAAATTTCATTACAGTCTCGCTGTCTTTCAGTGCGTTAACCTGATTATTTTTATAAAGTAATTTACCGCTCTTAGAGATTAGAAAAGTCCACCTTTTTGCGGTAATTCCACGTTCAAGCGTGTATTTATCCCCTTGAAAAAAACGTTCGATCATTCCTCCCTTGGTTGTAGGAACACCAAACAAATTAGCAACCTTCCCATCCGGATCAGATAAAAGGGTAAAAGGAATTCTTTCGGCCTTCGCAAATAATGATAGGTTTTTAAATTGATCCCCGCTTATGCCAATAATTTCAATGTTTTGTTTTTTCCACTCGCTGTAATTATCCCGGTAAGCACAAGCCTGTTTTGTGCACCCTCCTGTCATCGCAGCTGGGTAAAAATATATCAGAATATCTTTTTTACCCAGGAATTTATTCGAGTCCCACCTTTGACCGTTTGAATCGACAGCCTCAAATGTAGGTACTTGATCGTTAAGATTCAAAGCAAATAAATTTGTTACCAATATGAATGGACATAGAAAAGAAAATCTAATCAAATTAAGTTTCATTTTTTTATTCTGTATTTTTAAAGGTTGGATCACAAGTCATTCTTAATTATTTACCAAGGAATTGTTAATCCATCTTCTCCAATAAAAATACCTGTTTCTTCCAATGAGATTTTTTCGAATGAATTAATCATCATTGAGACTGATTCATTGACTTCGTATTTCGCTTCTCTACCGCCCATTTCGGTTCGAACCCAACCTGGGCTTTGTGAGATTACACGGATATTGAGTGGTTTTAAGTCGATTGCTGATTGCTTTGTGAGCATGTTTAATGCAGCCTTTGAGCATTGATAGCCAATCGCTCCTCCGAGTTGAGTTCCTCCCCTTAGCTCTATTGAACCAAGCCTAGAGGAAAGGTTTACTATAATGGGAGACGCGGAAAGTTGTAGTGAGGGTATAGCATATCTTGTAACTAATAATGCTCCAACTAAATTTACCTTGTAGATATTTTCTACGGATGAAGCATTTACCTTCATTAGATCATTCCAGTCTATTATCCCAGCGTTATTATAAAGGATATCTATAGGATGTTTCTTTTTCTCAATTTCCTGAAAGCATGCTTGGATCGATTCTTCATTTTTGACATCCATTTTTAAAATAGATATTTTTCCTTCACTCAGATCACTTAACTTGAATAATTCCGAAGATGTCTCAGATTTTCTATAGGTTCCTGTAATATGGTGCCCTGCTGAAGAGAGTTGTTTGGCTAATTCGAGTCCAATTCCACGATTCGCTCCCGAGATAAAAATATTTTTCATTTCATTTAAAATGAAGTGAAAATAATCTAGATCAAGAACAACAGTGTCGATAAGGTTAAAATAATGAAAATGCAAAGATTAGGAAATTCAGATCTCATTCTTACCGAAATTGGTATGGGCACTTGGGCAATTGGTGGAGGTGAGTGGGGGATGGGTTGGGGAGATCAGGATGAAAGCGATTCGATTGCGAGTATTCTAGAGGCTTTGGATGCAGGAATTAACTGGATTGACACAGCTCATGCATATGGTTTTGGAGTAGCAGAGGAAGTAGTTGGAAAGGCAATCAAAGAGTATCGGGACAATGAAATTATAGTCGCAACAAAATGTGGTGTCTTACCGGAGCCAGATAAAAAACCAAGAAGGTTTATTTCTAGAGATACGATACTTCAAGAAATTGATGGTTCATTAAAAAGGTTGGGGCGTGATCATATAGATTTGTATCAGATTCATTGGCCGAATCCGCGGGAAAATTTATCTGAAGCATGGGAGACACTGCAGGACTTAAAAAAAATTGGAAAGATCCGATGGGCTGGAGTGTGTAATTGTTGGGAGGAAGAATTAAACCAATTAAGCAGCTTGGCTGAAGTTACCTCTAATCAACCGATGTACAGTATGCTGGAGAGATCAATTGAGGATAAAGTTTTGCCATGGTGTGCTGAAAAACAAACGGGTGTTCTTGTATATAGTCCTATGCACTCGGGGGTTTTAACCGGAAAGATCTCTGACAAGTGGCTCAAGTGCTTACCTGAAAATGACTGGCGCAAGCACAAAAAAGATCATCCTGTAGTTAGTCCGCTTCACAGCGAAGATGGTTTACAAGCCTTTCTTATTCTGCAAGAAGATTTAAGATCAATTGCCAATCAAAGAGGAATGACTGTTAGCCAACTTGCGGTCAGTTGGGCATTAAGCCATGAGTCTGTTACTTCTGCAATTGTGGGAGCAAGAAAGAAAGGACAGATCATTGAAACAGTCCAAGCAGCTGATAAAAACCTTACTTACGAAGATAAAAATTTAATTATGGATCTCATTATGAAGTTCGAAAATAAAGTACACAATGGATGATGATATAAAAACATCCGCTTCCCAGCTTCCTAAAAAAGTTGAGAAAAAAGCCAAGCCTTCTGTAACTGCAAAAAAAACGGTTACCAAAAAGAAGTCCACCACTGTCAAACCAAAGGCAGATAAACTTACTGAAAAAAAAACCAAGCCCAAAACTTCCGCAAATAAGAAAGAGCCGATTGCAAAGAAAGCAACCGAAGAGTCCAAGAGTGAGACTGTGGAAATTAAACAGGATGTTAAACTTCCTGAAAAACCACTTTCGAGGAATAACCCTGTGGAAAGAAGAAGACCGATTGATTTGTCTGATATTAAGCCAAGTACGAAATATATTTATCAATTGAAATCCAAGCGTACCATTGTTGGCTTAACTGCTTACGATGCCATCATGTCAAAGCTTGTTTCAAAAGCAGGAGTGGATTTCATATTGGTCGGAGATTCGGTTGGAACAACCATGTTGGGGTATGAAACTACTATACCAGTTACAATTGACGATATGGTTCATCATACTGCTGCTGTTCGGAGAGGTTTGCCGGGATGCCTCGTCGTGGCTGATCTTCCTTTTGGCGAAGCAAGCCTTTCTTTTGATCGTTTGCTGGATTCTGCTAGAAGACTTATGCAATGCGGTGCGGATGCAGTTAAAATTGAAGGAGGGAAAGATGTTGCAGATGATATCGAAAAACTTGTCGCAACTGGTATACCTGTGATGGGACATATTGGTCTTTTACCTCAGACTGTAAAAGCAATTGGCGGATATCGTAAGTTTGGTACAAACAGAGAGGAAGCCGATGACCTATATACAGATGCGATAAGTTTAGAAGAAGCTGGCTGTTTTGCAATTATTGCCGAAATGATGGACGAGCAGATTGCTACTAAATTAGCTGCTCAGATTTTACCACCGTTGATTGGAATTGGAAGTGGTCATCAAACGGATGGACAAATTTTAGTTACTCATGACTTGCTTGGGCTCACTCCTAGTCCGCTGCCATCATTTGTTAAACCATGTGCTACTTTAGGTCTTGACGGATTAAACGCCCTTCGTGGATATGTCCAAAACTTAAGGAGCCGAAAGGTTAATAAGTAATGAACTTTTGTGTTTTGGGAGCCGGTGCATGGGGAACAGCAATGGCTATTTATTTATCAAAAATTGGTCATTCTGTATCCCTTGTTCCCCGCCGAGTCGAGCATGCGTTAATGCTCTCTTCCGACCGAGAAAATAAAGATTATTTACCAGGTATTCCATTTGATCAGGATTTACAAATAGGGAATTCTCTCAGACCGGTTTTAATGGAATGTGATTATTTGTTCTTCGCCTGTCCTTCACATGCACTTAGGAAGACCTGTGATATGGTTAAAGATTTTTCGAGTGACTCGTGGAATTTAAAAGGGGGAATAGCTTTATGTAAAGGGCTCGAGCCTACAACCAATTTATTTCCTCACCAAGTGATTCAAGATGTACTTGGTCAAGAAATAGCATCTGGATATTTGACCGGTCCGAGTCATGCCCATGATGTTGCTGACAAAAGACCGACTGCTATGGTGCTAGCGATGAATGCACCCGAAGATTTACTAATTGGCCTCCAAAATGCAATTAGTTCAGAAACTATGAGAATTTACAGTTCCGAAGACCGTATTGGTGTTGGTCTTGGAAGCTGTCTGAAAAATGTTTATGCAATTGCAACTGGGCTTTCTGATGGTTTAGGTTTGGGAGATAATGCCAGAGCTGCTCTTTTAACTCGGAGCATGAATGAAATGATAACCTTAGGCGTTGCGTTAGGAGGTGAAAGTGAAACTTTTTTTGGGCTTGGAGGGTTTGGCGATCTTGTTGGAACATGCATGGGGGAGTGGAGTCGTAACCGAACTTTTGGATTAGCTCTTTCTAAGGGCGGTACACCAGATGAAATTATTGCAAAACAAAAAACGGTGGTTGAAGGTTATTCGGCTACCGTTTGTTTTTATGAAAAATGTAAATTACTAAATTTGGAAATGCCTATTCTTTTTGAAGTTCATAAAATATTATATCATCAAAAGGATCCTATGAGAGCTTTATATGATTTAATGGAGCGTGATTTAAAGGCAGAATCCTTTCGTTAATAATCTTTGCCATTTTAGTTGTTAAACGCATTTTAAATTAAATGAATACTGCAGAGAGGCCAAAAATCGAAACTCCGAACCAAGAGGACCGTTTATTGCTCCATTCTTGCTGTGCTCCTTGTGAGGGAGAAGTTTTGGAAACTTTATTGTATTCCGGAATTCAGCCCACCGTCTTTTTTTATAACCCCAATATTCATCCAAAGAAAGAATATGAAATCCGAAAAGAGGAAGACAAAAAATTCTGTGAAAAGATTGGAGTCGAACACATTGATGTTGATTATGATGTTCGCAACTGGTTTGACCGCGTTAAGGGACTTGAGTGGGAGCCTGAACGAGGAGCAAGATGTACTGCCTGCTTTGACATGCGCTTCGAGCGAACTGCGTTGTATGCCTATGAGAATTGCTTTCATTTATTTTCAAGCACTCTGGGGATTTCCCGATGGAAAAATATGACTCAAATTAATGGATGTGGTCAGCGAGCTGCTGCTCGATATGATAATCTAAATTACTGGACCTATAATTGGAGGAAGGCAGGCGGTTCTCAAAGAATGATCGAAATTTCTAAGCGGGAAGGATTTTATCAGCAGGAGTACTGTGGTTGTGTATATTCTTTACGGGATACAAATAAATGGAGGGTATCCCAAGGTCGCTCAGAAGTAAAAATAGGTGAGACTTATTACGGAACAGACGGTGTTGGAAAATGATAAATTTTAAATTTAGATGAATACGGAAAATGTTTGGGGTTTACTGCTAAAGGAGGCCCGTTTGGTTGCAGCTAAAGAGCGAATTCTTTCTAAGGTTCTCACACAATTTGTATTGGAAAGAGAAAGCCTGCCAGATGCACTGGGTTGGAGGTTAGCTGCAAGATTGGTGAAAAATAGCGTTCCAGAAAGTGATATTCGTGATCTGATCAAAAATGCATTTAACGAAGATCATGAAATGTTACGGAGCGTTGAACTGGATTTGATTGCTGTTACTGAGCGAGATCCGGCATGCAATGATTTTCTGAGCCCTTTTTTATATTACAAAGGCTTTCAGGCTCTTACCTGCTATCGTGTTGCAAATTTTCTTTGGAAAAAAAACCGTAATGATTTAGCTCTTTATTTACAGAGTCTTATAGCAGTGGTTTATTCTGTGGATATTCATCCCGCTGCCACTATCGGAGAGGGAATTTTGTTAGATCATGCGACTGGGTTTGTCGCAGGAGAGACCACGGTCATTGAGGATAATGTTTCTATTTTACATGAGGTTACACTTGGAGGGACAGGGAAGGAGCGAGGAGATCGTCATCCCAAAATCCGATCTGGAGTTTTGCTCGGTGCGGGTGCGAAAATTCTCGGTAATGTTGAAGTGGGTGAAGGTGCAAGGGTTGGAGCGAGCAGCGTTGTTTTAAAGGATGTTCCTCCACATGTTTCAGTTGCGGGCGTTCCCGCCAAAGAAATAGGTCTTGTTCATGATACAACTCCTGCACTCGGCATGGATCACAATTTACTGGAAGAGAAGGAATATGAAGGTGGCGGAGGGATTTGATTTAATCTCTCATGTCGTTGACGAACTTGTTTCTTTTGTATATGGAATGATCCATGACTTCCGAAATTGATTTGAGTAAAAAAAAGAATGTGGCTTTACATTCATCTGATCACAACTCAGATGATGAATTGGGCTTAAAGGAGGTTGATTTTGGAGAAAGCAGTAAAAAAATAGTTGAAGATCTTGAAGTCAAAGACGCCCAGTTAATTTTTCATTCTATTTGGCACGAGCTCGAAGAGGAGGTAGGTGTAGAAAATTTACATTTTCCAGCTGAGATTTTTTGGCTGAACGGAGCACCAGGTGCTGGAAAAGGCACTCAGACTGCTTTTATCATGGAATTTCGTGATTTGACTGAAAAGCCAATTATTGTAAGCGAATTGCTCAATTCCCCGGAAGCCCGTAAAAAAATTGATGCGGGTTTACTTGCAGGAGATCGTGAAGTAACAAGGCTCGTTCTCAGAACATTGCTTGAGCCAAACTATCAGAGTGGTGCGATTGTGGATGGTTATCCACGAACGAAAACTCAGGTTGAATGTCTGAAATTGTTTCATGCACGTTTAACTGAACTTCGAAGCAAATATTTGGGGACTTTTCAAGAGGCTCAATTTCCGAAGCCTCGTTTTCATATTATTATGCTTTTTATTGATGAGGAAGAAAGTGTGCGAAGACAGTTCATTCGAGGTCAAAGAACGATGGAGCATAATGCAGAAGTTAAAGCTTCTGGGGTTGGTCAGGTTCGTGAGGTAAGGAGAACTGATCTAGATGAAGATGCTGCCCATCGCAGATACAAAACATTTAAGGAGTCAACCTATGACTCATTAACAACTCTTCGCGATGTATTTCATTACCATTTTATAAATGCCCACGGTTCTGTTATTGAAGTTCAGCAAAGAATTATTCAGGAATTAAAGTACCAAAGTTCGCTTGAATTAGATGAGTCTACTCACGATTGTATCTCATCAATACCTTTGGCAGAAAAATTATCTCTTCA